>DRTC01000612.1 GCA_011372345.1 Candidatus Cloacimonadota bacterium | reverse complement strand
TCGGATTTTCCTGGAAATTGGGATAAATCAATAACCCACACCTTCAGGTGTGGGAATCAAACGCAAACAGAAAAGGAAATACGCCGTTCATGATGTTACTAAAAAAAAGATGTGTATAATGGATAGCTTAACAAGGGGTTTTTATTACTGCGAAACTTGAGTTAATTTTTATTAATGATTACCGATTTTTTAGGACATTTTGAGGGTGTGCCTGAATTCGGAGTGAATTTCGTTTGACAATTAATTCGCTCAAAATATTTGAGCATTCAAAAAATAAGGTTTTTAATAAATGAAAAAATTAATATTTTTGTTGTTATTATCAGTTATTTTGTCGTGCACTCAAAAAAAAGAAATCATTGTCGAAGAGATTGATCCTTTTGTATATAAAACAGGCTCATTGAAATCAGGAGAAACTTTGGCAAAAGCTCTGATCTCAAAGGATATCGATAATGCTGTCGTTTACAAAATGGTGAACAAACTCGATTCTATTTACGATTTGCGCAAATCACATCCGGCAGATAGTTTTATCGTCAGGCTCGATTCTCTGGATATTGTTCATGAACTTATTTATATACCTGATAAAATTTCTTCTTTTCATGTAATCAGAGATACTTCGGAAAATTATTTTACTCGGATAGATTCTTTACCTGTCACAAAAACTATCGAAAAATGTAATGGTGTCATTTTATCATCTCTTTACAAATCTATGATCGATGAAGGGGAAAATGCTGCTTTACCCGTTATGTTCAGCCAGATATTTCAGTGGGATATTGATTTTTTTGTAGATCCGCAAAAGGGGGACGAATTTCATCTTGTATATGAAAAAATCTCCGCTGAAAACGAATTTATCGATTATGGAGATATTCTGGTCGCTCAATATAAAAGTAAAGATTATGATAATATTGCCTATAGATACAAAAATAAAAAGGGATTAACAAAATATTATAATGAAAAAGGAGAATCTTTCCAAAAAGCATTCCTGAAATCACCTTTAAATTATAAAAGGATTTCATCCTATTTTGGGAAAAGATATCATCCCATTACAAAAAAATACAGTATGCATAATGGTGTTGATTATGCAGCTGCTTACGGAACTCCGGTTGAAGCCGCAGCTGACGGAACCGTGATCAAAGCTTCCTGGAATAAACGACACACTGGAGAAACTGTTAAAATTAGACATGCGAATGGATATGTAACCTTATACGGACATCTCAGTAAATATGGAAAATATAAAACCGGTGATCGCGTTAAACAGCATGATGTTATCGGATATGTTGGCTCTACCGGACGCTCTTCAGGACCTCATCTGCATTATACAATCTATCACCATGGAGTTGCGATAGATCCATTAAAATTGAAAAATGTTTCCGGTCCTCCGGTGCCAAAGGCTGAAATGGCAGATTTCAAGGTAGTTGTGGACAGTTTAAAAAGCCTTTTGAATTCAGAAAGACTATATTCTCTTAAAGAAAATTAACCTGAAAAGGAAAAAAAGATTGACAGCATTTCGCTGACTTTAAACTCGGTGACTGATTGCTCACCGAAAATTCAACTTGTTCAACTTTTTGGTTTTTCATAATTTAAAAAGATTACTATAATCTGAAAATTTTGCTCTAATCTGTTCCTTCAGAAATTATTATTGACATAAAAAAGGGGATAGATGTTTTTGCAAAAATTTTTATTTTCAATAAATAAGATTGAGATAGAAAAGGAGATTAATATGAAGTTAAACTATCAGAAGACAGGAATTTTCCTGGTTTTGATGGTTTTCAGCTTCTTGATCCTGCCGTTTACTTCTTACGCTGCCCTTAATGATTCCGATTATATAGTTCAAGAGCTAGAAGTAAATGATGTCCCCAATGATGATGGATCAGGATTGATCATTAGCTGGAAACCACTTCCTAAAGAAAGAAGAATAATCGAATACCGCGTTTATCGTGGTGTTACTCCGGATACTCTTTTTGCCATCGGCAAGATCGATGTGAATGTGAAAACCGGAGTTCCGGGTGATAAGGTTTATTTTTATGACACGGCATTTAATTCCTTTCTGGATATTACAGCTCGCGGAAAAATGAAGACCGAAAAAGGACAACCCAAAACCGGACCAATCTATCGTGGTTATCCGCGAGACATAAGTATTACTGGACCACAACTTAAGAATTACAAAATTCTCGGTGTTATCCCAGACAAAGACTATTTTTTCAAAAACCATAAAATAGAACAGGATGAAGGTGACGAGAAGAGGGTTTATGCAGGAATGAAACTGAGAAATATCAGTATGTATAAAAAACTTCTCGATAATAAAGAATATTATTATACTGTT
>DRTC01000611.1 GCA_011372345.1 Candidatus Cloacimonadota bacterium | reverse complement strand
TTACCGGTTGAAAAACGATTGGAATTGAAATACTGGCTCGAATTGCTTCTACGAGATTGCCTTTATTAAAATGTATTTCTTCTCCTGTGATTATATCGGTTGCTACTGCTGTAAAGGGAATTTGCAGATCTTCTATATTTTTATTACCTAATATGGATGTTAAAAATTTCTGAACATTTGTTCCTGTAACCAAACCTGATTTTCCAAATCCGGGCGAAAAAAGCTTTGCTGTGGATGTGAGATCGGTTTCTAAAGCAATATTCTCAATTTCTTTGATACTTAATCCGCCGGCATAAGCACCTCCGACCAAGGCTCCAATACTCGAACCGGTAATAAAATCTATTTTTATATCATTATCTTCCAAAAATTTTATCACTCCGATATGAGATAACCCTTTTGCGCCACCGCAGCCAAGAACCAAACCAACTTTTTTCTTTTTTAAGTGCTTCATTAATTTACTTTTCCATTCCATAATTATTTCCTCATTTTTTTTCTTTGAGATTATTTACTTTCTGTTTTATATTTGCTTTGATATTCACGACTCTTCTCAACGCCTTATGTTTCAAATCTCCAATGAAGGATGCGTGTGTGATCAAAAGAAGTGAAGGCAAAAATGTTAAGGATGCTATAGCACTGACTACCATTGTAAGTGCAATTAACCAGCCGAATCTTTGCATCGGAACGATGCTTCCCAACAATAGTGTCAGGAAACCCAGCATCACGGAGAAGGCGTTAATTATAATAGCCCTTCCGGTTGTTTGAAGTGTGGTTTCAAGAGCATTTTCCACGCTGTTCTTCTTGCCGATCTCAAAATGAAAACGATTGTTAAAATGAATTGTATAATCAATCCCGATTCCCACGGCAACGCTTCCGATCATCACGGTTGCAGCATCTAAAGGTATTTTAAAAATCCACATAATCGCAAAATTGAAAAGAACAGTCATTATTATCGGCAAAATGGAAATCACACCACCAATAAAAGATTTGAATTGAATTGCCAGCAAAATCAAGACAATTCCAATCGCAAAAAGAAGACTGTATGTCTGGCTGGAAACGATATTGTTGTCGATATCTTTATAGATTATGGGCATACCTGTTTGCTGTAAATCGAGAGAGATCGTTGGCTTCTGCTCATCTTTATTCAAGTTATTATATTTTGTATTAGAAAGAAAAATTTGAGTATCATTAATTTCCCAGACATCACCGATCAGGTTCTTTTGAAAATCAGGATATTGCTGAATATCTTTTGAAAATACCGGTGCTATTTCTTTTATTAGATTATTAACTTTATTCCATTCAATTTCATTCTTGATGATCGATTTAATCGACATCGCAGCATAATCCAGCATTTCAGGATCATCTTCATAATATGAATTTGGAAAAACTCTTTTTAAATTTGAAACTATGTCTTTTTCAGAATAACTACGGTTTTTCTCAACATATCTGATGAGTGATTTTACCACTTTTTTCTGCAAAGATGATTCTTCTATCAGCAGATCACCGTCCTCATCATTCATATAATCTACCAATTTTTTTGTCAGGTTGGAAGTTGGAATTTCCTGATTCTCTTGAATTAGATATTTATGCAGTATTTCTTCTAAGGCATTTCTGTCTTTTATTTCAAAACCATAATAAGCAGCATCATAAAAAATC
>DRTC01000610.1 GCA_011372345.1 Candidatus Cloacimonadota bacterium | reverse complement strand
TGAAGTTCCCATTTTTCTTTTACACCCCCTATTTTTAGTTCTGTGAATAGCCTTATTTCCTTTACTGACATCGTTTTACAAATTCATCTTTTTTCTTTCTTTATTCATAAATTAGACTTAACCTTTTAAAATAAATTAGATTTATCCTGCGAAATACGATCTATCATTTCATCAGGATCATTTTTTTAGTCGATGTGTATCTACCGTTTTTCATCTTATAATAATAAATTCCGGATGATACATATTTTCCTGTTTCATCAGTTCCATCCCAAACAATCGAAAATCGAGAATCATCAATCGAAAATTGTCTGATTTTCTGACCTTTCAAATTGTAAATATCAAGAGTCACAAACCGGGAGGTTTGTGTTACTGAAAAAGAAATCGTTGTCGATGAATGGAAAGGATTCGGATAATTTGATATTTCAATTCTTTCATTATTATTTATTAATTCTTCATTATTGACATCAGTTTGTTCAAAATAAAAAACTCCCATATCTGCGATCGAACCATCTGGATCTAAGGGTGAATTGGGATCGCCGGCATCGATACAAGGTGAAGATACTGTTAGAAAGAAAATATCATTCCCCGGATCTAAAAATAACGGATCGGCATCGATGCAGCCTTCTCCAAACCAATCTTCCCCAGTTCCATCTTGAACATCGGAATAATTCACAGTTGGATTTGCACCAAGTGCAAATATCTGTAAGTCATAATCCGATTCATTTCCCCAGATAATGGAATTTGTAATAATCGGTTCTCCATAAATATCGTTGCAATAAAATCCTCCACCCCAACCTGGTGTTGTATTATTTACAATCGAGCAGTTAGTAAATTCAGGGAAGGAATGATAAAGGACATAAACCGCACCACCGGCAGAATTTGCCTGATTATCATATACAAGAGCACGATCTACAACCGGATGGGAATAATTTGTCAGCATTGCTCCACCATGATTCGCTGTATTTCCAAAAAAAGTAATATTGGATAAAGTCGCATTCCCGTTATCGTGACAATAAATTCCACCACCTGCTTCAGCATAATTATTAGAAATAACAATATTGGAACAAACAGGTTCGGATTCACTCATAATGCAAATTCCGCCGCCGTAACTATCATCCGGATGACCATCGTTATTATCAATTATCATATTCATGATCGTCGGACTGCTGCTGTTATAACAATAGATTCCCGCTCCGTAATAAGCATAACCGTTAGTAACCGTAAAACCGTTAATTACCGAATCATTACCTTCTCCGCTGTCAAATTTTACACAACTGCTGCTGTGACCTCCGTTGATTATCGTAGATTCGATGTAAGATTCATCTGATGTCGTCGCATACAAAGATGCTAAAGTAACTGCTCGATTATTAAAATCGACATTTTCGTGATAAGTTCCGGGTTGAACGAGGATCGTATCACCGGTTGAACTGGCATTAATTGCAGATTGGATAGTTGCATAATCATCGGGAACATTGATTATTGTTCCAAAAATTAAGAAGATCATACATAAGAAAAAAGTAATGAATATAAATTTTGTCTTCATAAAGTTTACCTTTCATTTAAATAGTTTTTGATATTTTGAGTTGATTCGATCTCATTATCAATTGATTTTAAAATTCTTTCATAAAGTATATTTCCTCCCAATGGAAGACATTCTTTTTGCTCGATATAATCTTCATTGATCTTTTCTTTTTCCGAACTCAAATAAATAATTCTTTGATCGAGAGCATTTATCATTTCCTGTTTGGATAAAATCTGAATGGCAGAAAGAGCAAGGTCGAATCTTTTTTCTCGTTCTCTCGAAGTTGAAATTGCTCTTATCATCTCCTCTTTTAAAATCTTTTCTCCTTCAGTGGTTATCGAATATTTTCTGGGAATCGGTCCTTTTCCCATTTTATCGACAGCAATAAATGAAGTAACCAAACTTTTCTTCTCGAGTTTCTTCAAACCTGTATAAATAGAGGTTTTCCCGATGTCAGCCCATTCGATATAACCGACAGAAATTACATATTTATTTATTTCATAACCTGTAATTTCATTGTGCTCTTTGATGATCTGAAGCAGCATCAGTTCTGCATTCGTTAAAGAATCCATCATTTTTTCCTTTTAGTTTATGAACACAATATTTCAGGGATGGACTATTAGTCAAGTTTTTTTAAATTACTAAAGTCAGGGAAAATTCAGAAATCGCTTTTTTGAAAATTAAACAAAATTTTATTTTTTTGTTGTGTTTATTTGATAAAAAAAAAATAGAGTTTTAAAGGAGGATCTAATGGATCAATATATCCTTTGTAGAAGGTTATTTGTTGCAAGTTCAAATAATAAAATCCCTGTATTTTTCGGACAAAAAGCAAAAATGTTTCAAATTTAATAGTATTTCAAATGAATGATAAACTAAATTATTACGCTCTTTCCAGAAAAGGAAAAAAATCTCCTCAAAACGAGGATAGCTGTTCTGTTCCAAACAAGAATAAAAAAAAATCAGACATTAAAAATAAAGGATTTTTGTTTACGGTTTGTGATGGACTTGGTGGTCATCGAGCCGGTGAAGTAGCCAGCAGTATTTGTGCTAAATTGTTTAAGGAAAATTATTATAATAACACTGAAAATAAAGAATACGGAGAATTGCTGAAAGATGAGATCAGGAATTTGAACATACGGATCATGGAAGTTTCCAGGGATTTTCACGATTATTATGGAATGTCCACAACTCTTGTCAGTTTATTGATCCATAATGAAACGGCATATATCAACAATGTCGGTGACAGCAGATTGTACCTTTATTCTCAAAGTAAATTAGAACAGTTAACAGAAGATCAATCACCAGTGTGGAAAATGTATAAAAAAGGAATTATCACCAAAGATGACATCATCAAACATGAAAAAAAAAATGTAATATCTCAAGTAATCGGTCTGGAACAGGATATTGAAATAAACAGCTACAGAATTTCATTACCTGAAAAATATATCTTTTTACTTTGTTCTGATGGACTGACCGATGTTACGCTCGATAAAGAGATTGAAGATGTAATTTCAACAACAACTGATTTGAAAACAGGTGTGGAGAGACTTTATCAACTTTCGCAAAAAAATCATTCTCTCGATGATGTAACGATTATCCTGGTTTCGAATTATCTGGAGTGAATTGAATCGATTTGCATTATGAATTCTCTTCCTGCCTTTCTGTTGAAGAATCTCCAATATTTTAGATTTCTCTCACGATATGAATGAGATTCCTCGAAAATGATATGAAAGAACCTCAGAATGACAAAAAAAATCATGAAATCAATCAAAAATGCCTTAATCTCGACCGGAAATAATAGTGAAACAAAACTCGTTAGTATTTTGTTTGATGAGAAGATCCGGAAGATATCAGAAACTGAAATCGAAGATCAAGTTGATGAAGAAATTGATTTAAAAGGAAAACTGCTTATTCCCGGCTGTATCGATGCGCATGTTCATTTCAATGATCCGGGATTTAATCATCATGAAGATTTTCTGAGCGGAACAACTGCTGCTGCCTATGGCGGAATAACAACCATAATCGATATGCCCTGCACTTCCATTCCTCCGGTTACGAATAAGAAAAATCTTTATCAAAAATTTAAAATTATCCAGTCTAAAGCTTTGATTGATTTTGCTTTCTGGGGAGGAATCAGAAGAAATGATTTTCCGCTTTCTGAAGAGAAGGTTAAAGAACTTTGGAAGGAAGGCGTTGTTGGTTTTAAAATTTATACGATTTCAGGAATGGAAACATTTTCTGCTTTGACATACAAGGATATTGAACAAGTTTTCAGGCAATTTCCGGAAATGTTATTTGCTTTTCATGCTGAAGATGTAAATATAATTCAAAAAGCAATCAACTCATTTTCCAAAGAAGAACTGAAACTTCCGGAAAATTATGTGAAAATCAGACCTGTAGAAGCTGAAATTGAAGCAGTTCGGCAAATCCTTGAGATCGCTGAAAGCAATAAAATCCATTTTGTTCATATCAGTACAAAAATAGCAGCAGAATTAATCTTGAAATATAAAAAAAATATCAATGTAACTTTTGAAACCTGTCCTCATTTTCTCGAATTCACTGCAAACGACTATCAAAAACTTCTGGGAAGATTGAAAACTGCTCCTCCGGTAAAATTTGAAGAAGATAAAAAATATCTGCGAAAGCTTCTAAAAAAAGGGGAAATCGATTTCATTACTACCGATCATGCCGGTTGTGACTTTGAGACAGAAAAAAAACTGAAAGATTTCTCCAAAGTTTACAGCGGAATTCCGGGAACCGAATTGATGATCCCGTATCTTTTCTCGGAATTTTATCTCAATGAAAAAGTTCCACTTTCAACTATGATCAAGATGACTTCGGAAAATGCTGCCGGAAGATTTGGATTTTATCCCCAAAAAGGAAGTCTTGAAATTGGAACAGATGCTGATTT
>DRTC01000609.1 GCA_011372345.1 Candidatus Cloacimonadota bacterium | reverse complement strand
CTGTTGTTTTTCCCGATGCTGATTTTAAATTTTATATGGATGCAGATGTTAAAACACGAGCTTATCGAAGATGGATAGAAGCTAAAGAAAAAGGTGAAGAGCTTGTTTTAGAAGAAGTTGAAAAGGAATTGATCTGGCGGGATAAAAATGATTCGACACGCAAAATCGCTCCTTTGAAAAAAGTACCTGATGCAATTATTGTCAATACGAGCAAAATGTCGATTTCTGAGCAAGTTTCTTTCCTGATGGAGATTGTAAAAAATGAAAAATAAAAGAATAACTTATTCAATTATTACAACTTCAGTCCGTTTTTTTATGAAATATTTCTGGCATTATGAAATCATTCATAAAGAGAGAATAAAAAATATCACAAATTGTATTCTTGCTTCAAATCACATTTCCTGGTTTGATCCGCCTTTCATCGGTTCGATCATGCCTTTTGAGATCAATTATTTAGCAAAATCGGAACTTTTTAAGAATAAAATTTTTGGGAATTTCCTCCAATTTGTGAATGCTATTCCCATCAAAAGAGGGAAAGTTGATAGAACTGCAATTAATCGAGTCGAGGAAAAATTAGCTGCCGGTCAATCGATCCTATTATTTCCGGAGGGAACAAGAAAATCCAACAAAGTGAAACCCGGAATTGGAAAAATTGCGATCCAGACTGGAAAAGACATTGTTCCAATCTATATGAAAAATTCCAATAAATTCCGTAAATGCTTTTTAGGAAAGGATCGATTGAAAATTGTTATTGGTGAAAAAATAAAAAAAGAAGACTATTCCAATTTAGACGATTCCAAAAACAATTACCGATATTTAGCAAATTTCATTATGAAAAAGATAAAAGAACTGGAAAATGAGTGTTAAGATCGCCAAAAATTCCGGATTCTGTTTCGGTGTCAAAAGAGCGATAAATATTGCCCTGGAAGCGGCTCAAAAACATAAGAAAACCGTTACTTTAGGTCCAATAATACATAATCCGCAAATGGTTGAAAAATTAAACGAAAAAGGGATATTATCAGTAAATGATCATTCTGAAATTAAAGGAAGAGCAACAATAATCCGTTCGCATGGTGTTGAAAAAAATATTCTGGAAAAATTAAAAAATGATGATATAGAAATTATCAATGCAACCTGTCCTTATGTTTCCAAAACTCAGGAATTTGCAAAACAATTGGGCGAAGAAGGTTATCAAGTTATCATATTAGGTGATAAAGATCATCCTGAAGTTATTGCCCTGAAATCTTATACAGACGGTAATGCGATCATTGTATCAAATGCCAACGAATTACCGAAGCAAATATCAAAAAAAGTGGGTGTTATTTCCCAAACTACCCGCAACATCGAAGACCTGCAGGAACTGGTCAGAGCATTAGTTCCGAGATGTAATGACTTGAAAGTAATAAACACCATCTGTAATGCGACTGCCATTCGTCAGGAAGCGACATTGAAGTTGGCAAAAGAAAGCGATGTCATGATTGTTATCGGTGGGAAAAATAGTTCTAATACAAAAATGCTTGCCAAAATAAGTGCAAAAATTATTGAGACTTACCATATTGAAATAGCAGATGAGATAGATGAGAAGTGGTTTAAAGGTAAGTGTAATATCGGTTTAACAGCAGGCGCTTCCACACCGGACTGGATAATCGTGGAAGTATATAATAAAATAATAGAATGTCTGGAGAATGATCAGAACTTGGCTGCATGCATTGATGATATTCCCGGATTTAAGGAGAAAAATGATGTTTAACGATCAAAATGAAAACAAGGATGTTGTCAATCCTATTGATGAACAAACTGAAATTAAAGAAAAAGTGTCAACAGATGTTTCTGTTGAAGAAAAACCGGAATTGGTAAAAGAAATTCCAGAAAAAGAAATTTCCAAAAATGAAGAAGTTATTAAGGAGAAAAAACCGGAACCTGATACAGGTATTAAAGTTGAGGAGAAACCGGAAGCAGTAGAGGAAATTCTCAAAAAGGAAAAAGTTATTGAAGAAAAAAAACCGAAGATCAAAACAGATGTTCCTCTTGAGGAAAAAGTTGAGAAAAAACCGGAAATCAAAGTAAAAAAAGTTAAAGAGAAAAAGTCCAAAACGAAAGAAGACGATTTTGTGGTACTTCTTGATGAGTCTTTCAGTAAATTCACCAAAGGTGCTATTATTGATGGTGATGTGGTCAGTGTTGATGAACGGGAAGTGTTGGTCGATATCGGATTTAAGTCAGAAGGCTCTATTCCCAGCCGGGAATTTTCACAAACTCGATTTCCTGATCTTGGTTCAAAGATCAAAGTCTATATCGAATCAATTGAAGATGGTTCGGGCAGGCTTAAGCTTTCCAAACGGAAAGCAGATTTTTATTCCAGTCTGGAAAGATTCAATCAGTTGATGGAAACCAACGGTTCAATTACCGGAATTCTTCGACGACGCGTCAAAGGCGGAATGATCGTTGAAATAGACAATCTGGAAGCTTTTTTACCGGGTTCCCAGATCTCAACGAAACCAATTCCGAATTTAGATCAGTTTATTGGTAAAGAAAGCGAATTCAAAATCCTCAAAATAGATAAAGAACGAAGAAATATAATAGTTTCCCGAAAAAAAGTTCTGGAAGAAAGACGGGAAAATCAGATCAAAGAATTAAGAGAAAAAATTGTAGTTGGCTCAGAACTCGATGGTGAGGTCAGGAATATCACCGAATATGGAGCATTTATAGATTTAGGTGGAATCGACGGTTTACTCCACATAACAGATATGTCCTGGGGACACATCAAACATCCTTCTGATATGTTGAATATCGGAGATAAGGTTAAGGTCAAAGTTCTCGGTTATAACGAGGAAAATTCAAAAGTTTCTTTAGGGATCAAACAATTAGTTCCTCATCCCTGGGAAAATATTGAAGCCAAATATCCCGAAGGTTCGATCATCTCAGGAAAAGTCGTTAATATCACAAGTTACGGTGTATTTGTAGAGATAGAACCCGGAGTTGAAGGATTAGTTCACATTTCTGAAATGTCGTGGACGAAAAGGATCAAACATCCCAAGCAGATGGTAAAAGTCGGAGACACTATCAAAGCAATTGTGTTAACAACCTCAAGAGATTCACACAGAATTTCCCTGGGTATCAAACAGATGGAGCCGAATCCCTGGCTTACGATCGAAGAACGATATCCGGTTGGTGAAAAGATCACGGGAAAAGTTAAAAGTATAACTCCCTTTGGTATTTTTGTTGAGATCGAAGAAAATATCGAAGGCTTGATCCATATTTCAGATATTTCCTGGACTAAACGAATTTATCATCCCAAAGATGTTTTTAAAAAAGGCAGTGAAATCGAAGTTAAAGTCCTTTCCATCGATAAGACCTTACACAGAATTGCGTTGGGAATTAAACAACTGGCACCAGATCCGTGGGATAAACTCGATGAATTACTCCCGATAAATTCCGAGATCAAAGCAAAGATCGTTAAAATAATCACAAAAGGTGTTCTGGTCGATGTCCATGCCGGAGATCATGTGATTGAAGGATTTGTACCTCTCTCCCATCTCTCCCTTCCAGGTCTGAAAAGAGCGAATATGGCATTCGATATAGGTGAATCCATACCTCTCAAGATAATCGAACTAGATTTGGAAAACAGAAGGCTGATCCTGAGTGTGAAAGCATATTTCTTTGCAAAAGATAAGGAAGAACAGCTGGAATACATAAAGATCCATGAAGACAAGTTGAAAGCAAAAACAGAAAAAAGGAAAACAAAAAAAGAAAAATTTTCTACTAAGGAAAAAAAAGAAGATATTCCAGTAACAGAAAGAGCGATTAAAGAAACGAAAGAAAAGCCTGAAGAATCTGTTAAAGCAGAAAAAGATGAAGCAATTGAAGATAAACCTCAGGAAGCAAAAGGCGATATTAAAGGAACACCTGTTGAAACCGAAAAACCTGCAGATGAACAGGAAAAAATAGAAACTGAAAAAGAGCCGGAAACTACACCGGAAACGACAGAAGAAAAACCGGAAATCGGAGATGAAACTCCTATAGGACCTGAAAAAGAAGAAAAGGAAGAAATTGCT
>DRTC01000608.1 GCA_011372345.1 Candidatus Cloacimonadota bacterium | reverse complement strand
GTGAATGTCATGTCATCACCTGAGAGAATTGCACAAGTGAAAGGTCCGACCGGTGGAGGTTGTTCTTCTCCTCCCGATGCTTCTACACCGATTCCGGCAAAACTCTGATGAGAATAGTTATCACCCAGATAACTCGTAGTTACATAGGATGTGACCACTAAAGTATCAAAAGTTGCGTTGGGAATGTACTTGATACTGTCTATCAAACCGCTGGTAACATTAAAATTGGTTTGATAATCAGCACTAAAAGTTTGAGTAAATGCTCCCTGCTCATACGGAACTTTTCCGCTCAGAATTTGATCCATAGCATAATTCAAAGCATAATTCCCACAGATTTTCATTTGAATTTCTGCCAAATCCTGAGCAACCACTTCCGGAACTTCTGTTGCTTTTTTTTGGACTGATATAGTTACTGAAGCAAAAACTGCCGCAGCAACTATGACTGAAATAACAATGACTTTACTCATACAACCTCCTATTCCCCACCCGATTATATTTGATTTAGTTTAATCTTGCAGCTCCAATCATGATTCTCTCAAATACAAATTCTTAAAATACTTCCAGAAAATTATTCTTTGTTTGATCTCAGCTTTTTGCCCTTCAAATTCCACGGGATCTGCGAATAATTCAAAATCAATACGGACAGAACGGACTAAATCTCTTTGTGAAGAAAAAAGCAATTCCGCCCAATTTTTTTCATTTTCTTGAACATCAAAGTATCTAAAAACAATTTGTGTAGGCATATAGAAAGGTCCGGCAACAGTTGTCCCATCAATCTTAACTCTTAATGGATAACCCCCTTGATCACTGTCATAACTTCCTTGATCTATATAGAATTCACTGGGAGTTGGATCGGTTGGATTTATTTTTCCCAAAAATTTAAAATCTCTAATCCAGGCTTTAGTGATAGCAACTGTTGAAGAATCAACTCCAGCCCCGACTTTGGAGAGATATAACGAATCCAACATTGAACAAACACTTTCGGTGATGGCATTAATGCTGATCTGCTGAGTGATATTACTGGCAGCAACATTAACATTATGATAGGCATTGAACATCATTACCATAAAAATACCACCGATGATCAAGGCACCGATCGCTTCTAACATTCCTGTTGTTCCCATATTTCACCTAAAAAGAGACATCCTTGAAAACTTCACTTATCTGCTGTGCAGCTGTTCCAATGTATAAAGTATCTGTTATATTTGGTTTACACCAAATTGCAACGCCAATTTTCTGATATGGATAATAAGTAGAATCCGGATATGTTGTTGTTCCGGTAGAATCACAAAAAACAGAAGTCATATGAACATTATAAGTTTCATTACTAATATCCATCGTAAATAACGAATCATGATAATCATTATAAACCGTCAAATAGTCAGTTACCTGACCTATCAATTCAGCTTCGATCTTCATAATGCATTTTTCTGCAATCTTCTGTCCCTGACTGTAATATAAACCACGATATACAAATTCCGCCTGGTCGTATAAACCGTTATAAATGGTTATTAAAGTTGTTGAGAAAAGAATCAGTGCAAGCAAGATTTGTAACATCTGACCATTTCCCATAATTAATCTCCTGAAGTTGCATAAGCAACTTCCGATATTGTGGTCAGGGAATTCCTGACCCGGTCCAAGCCTGATTGCAAGAGAGATAACATTCCCTCTTTTTCAGCAATTTGTCTGATCAAATCTTCATCAATCTCCTCACCGGACTCTACAATTGCTTTCCTGATTTTTGGTGAAAAATAAAGGGCTTCGCAAATATTAACTCTTCCCTTATAACCATCTGTACACTTTTTGCAACCGGGACCTGCTTCAAATACTTTTTTGGATTTCAGATCTTCTTCGGTCAGTCCTATATCCAGAGCAGACTGATATTTCTCTTTAGATAAAGGAACTCGACATTCCGGACATAGTTTTCTAACTAATCTTTGAGCAACGATAAGATTCATTGCATAAGCCAGAAGAAAGGGTTCAACTCCGATCTTGAACAACCGGGAAATTGCACTCGGTGCATCATTCGTATGCAGGGTAGAAAAAGTTAAATGACCCGTATTAGCAAGTTTTATGGCTACATCCGCAGTTATTTTATCCCTGATCTCACCAACCATAACAATATCCGGATCGTGTCTGAGAATCGATCTTATCGCTTGCTCGAAACTGAATCGATGTCCGATCTTTAATTGTCTTGCTCCTTTGATAACATATTCGACCGGATCTTCACAAGTAAGAACATTTTTGGAGGGATCGATAGTATGATGAAGTGCTGCCATTAAGGTCGTACTTTTTCCGCTTCCCGTCGGACCCGTTAACAAGACGATCCCTTTCGATTTACTGATAGCCTTGACGAAATCTTTTTCAGCTTGTGCTTGTAGTCCGAGTTTTTTCAGGTCTGTGATCACATTTCTGTCATCAACGATCCTGATCACTATGCTTTCAAATCTTCTTTCAAATTCAGAGGAAACAATCGGAATGATGGATATTCTGAACCTGATCAAATGTCCGTCAACAAGTCTCTGGGCAAATCCGTCCTGAGCAGTATCTCTTTCAAATCTATCGATTCCGGAAGCTCTATCTTTAACAACAGCAGACATAGCTTCAGGTGAAGTATTTTCCTGCCTGTGCCAGCGGTGTAATTTTCCATCAATTCTGAAAATGATATCTACACTCGAATGCTGAAACGGAATTATATGAACATCGCTTGCTCCTTTTCTAACTGCTTCGATCAAACTGCCTTCATAAAGATTTACGAGAAGACTTTTATTGATTTCCTCATCCAAAGCAAATTCATCAACATCACTATCTTCATCAGTATCAATTACTTCCTGCATTTGTCCGGAAGCTTCTTCCAGTAATTCCAGGAATTCATTTTTTTGAGGAGCAATGATATTTATCAAAGCCTGGATCGATGATAAACGACAATAAGCAACCTCATATTTTTTAAATTCGGAGAGTTTTGGAATATCTTCTACAAGACTATTAGTAGGATCAGCTGCTAAAACCAGTAATGATTTTTTCCTGTCATTTAAGACACGGTATGGAACAATTTTTCTGAACAATAATTTATTCAAGAAGTCTTCCTCAAATTTAGAGAAGACATCTTTGATATACGCTATTCTTTTTTCATCAAATTTTTCAGGTTCGATCTCGATCGTTCGAAAAGCATAAAGATCGGCTACTAAACTGAATATCTTGTCATGATCAATCTTAAAATCGGAAACCAGGATATCGCCTAACATTCTTGGATTGGACGGGTCCTCATCAGCCTGATAAAGGAGAGCTTTATCCAGAGTGGCTTTATCGATTATCCCTCTTTCAACCAATAATTGTCCAAATCTCGATTTTTTTAACATCGTATCTCCGAAAATTACATACCAGGACCGGTTGGAGAAACCATGGCAATTTCTGCAGAAACAATGGTTAGAGCAGTAATCACAATTGCTATAAATGCACCTACAACCATCTGGATAGATTGAATGATGTTTTGAAGTTTATAAGTTGTTTCTTTCTCATAAAAGGCAGATATCTGTTTAGCAGCAGATAATACATTTCCGGTTTCAGCACCTGTTTTTAACCTGCTTAAAGTAGTTCTGTTGAAAACAGCTGCTTGTGCTAATGAACTTACAAGAGTATCACCTTTCGTGAGCATCAAAGGAATTGCAACTTCTTTAACCTTTTTTTCGATGAAAGCATTTCGACAAGCTTCTGCAGATGCCTGCAGAGTTTCGATATTATTTTCCGCTCCTCCATAAACAGCAGCAAAAACCCTGAAAAAGATCTCAATGCTTGATTTATGCAGAAGATGTCCGACAACAGGTAACTTGATGATGAAATGATCTCTCCAGATCCGACCTTTTTTTGTCCGCCACCATAAGGCAATTATTCCCATCGGAATAATAACTACCAAAAACATCCACCACCAGTTTTCTCCCAAATACGCACTCATTTTTAAGGTCGCATCTGTTAATGGTGGAAGTTTCATCCCGAATTTTACAAATAACCTGGCAGTTGCCGGAAAAATAGAAATTACATAATATAATACAGCTGCAACCATTGCCACAACAGTCAATAAAGGAGCTAATAATGCCTGTTTTATGCTTTTCCTGTATTCCATGTCCCGTTCCATGAATTTGGCTGTTGCGTCATAAACTTCTGCCATGTTACCGCTTTTTGTTGCCAGTCCGAGCATATAAGCAGGAAATTTCCCAAAGACATCTGTATAACGGGCAAATACTTCCGTCCCTTCTTTACCTTTTTTCAGATCACCTTCAATATTTTTCAGTGTTTCTTTTAAAGTAGCATTTGATTCTTCTTCAGCTAACATTCGCAGGATTTTATCATAACTCATTTTTTCTTTGAGCATAAATGAACTGAGATTCACGAACATTAAAATACTGGCAAAGGATGGTCTAAACTTGAAATCCAATAAAGCTGGTTGAATCTTTGCATTAGCATAACCCATTTTAGTTAAAGCATTAGCAAGGTCTTTTTTGGTAAAAGCAGTTTGTTTCCGAGTAACTTTTTTCCCATTGGGCAGTTTGACTGTATAGAGAAAAGTTTTTTTTGGAATTATGTTTTTAACTTTGAATTTATGCTTTTCCTCAAGTTGTTGAACAAGCTGTTTAGCTTTAGGGGAACTGTATGCTAAAACGATCCCTTGAACGGGTTTGCCGAATTGCGATATACCTGAATAAAAAAATTCTTTTAACATATTTTCCTAACTATGAAGGCTTTGTTAATTTAATAATTTATTTTATTATGATCATCATAACAAATTGTGAGCAATCCTAATTCAAATTACCAATGAAAAAGGACAGGCTGCCAGGCTGCTTAATATTATCAGGAAATAATTCTATTCTCCGAATTCCGTTTAGTTAAAAAAAGGGAGACCTGTATTGTCTCCCTCCCTTTTGTTGAATCCGCGTTTTTATTAGTTGTTGATGGTTGTAGAAATCGCTCCTGTTGCTCCG
>DRTC01000607.1 GCA_011372345.1 Candidatus Cloacimonadota bacterium | reverse complement strand
TTATTCTTCCGTATTGGAATTTCAAAAGTTACCATTAACATCAGAATTTTTGTTTTTATTCAGTTTATTTCTGTGTTTAATTATTTTTTGAATTTATGAACTTAATTTAAGAAATTTTATGCTTCATTTTGCGAAAACATTCTCATTGACAACAAAATCGGAAAAATAAATTTGCCCTCGAAATATAATAAAAATAGGAGGATCAGTTATGGCTAATTTTATGCCACCTGCTGAATTAGCGAATGCTTTCATCGGTATCAGTAAAGCAAAAGCTAATAACAATGCGATGAAACTTTTTATGCTCGGGATTCTCGCCGGTGTATTTATCGGTTTTGCCGCACATCTCGCAACAACAGTTGCTACGGGTTGGACAATTGGAGGAACAGCAGCTTTATTCGGACTTAAAAAATTCTTTATCGGTGCTGTCTTTAGTGTTGGACTTATGCTGGTTATCATTCCGGGTTCCGAACTCTGGACCGGAAATAACCTGATGTTTATCGGCTTATTGAACAAAGATATCAGTTTGGGAAAATTATTAAGAAACTGGGGTCTTGTTTTTTTTGGAAATCTTGTGGGTTCGATCTTTCTCGCCTGGATCATCTCTTCCATGAGCGGACTTACCGGCGGAAATGTAGGCGGAACTGCTATTAATATTGCTTACGGAAAAGTTGCATCTACTGTCGATGGCGGCGCTCCTCACAACATTATGTATTTCTTCCGGGCGATCGGTTGTAACTGGCTTGTTTGCCTGGCTGTGATGATGGCAATCGCTGCCAAAGATATTGGCGGAAAAGTGCTGGCAATTTTCTTCCCGATCATGGCGTTTGTAACTTCCGGATTTGAGCATGCTATTGCTAATATGTATTTTATTCCTGCTGGAATTTTTGCTAAAGTATTTCCTGGTGCGATCAAAGCATCCGGAAAATCTGCTGAAGCTCTTGCTTCCTTGAATTGGGGAACTTTCTTCACTAATAACCTGATCACAGTTACTCTTGGAAACTTTGTAGGTGGAGCCATTTTTGTTGGAGCAATTTACTGGTGGATCTATGTTAAAGGAAAAAAAGTAGCGTAAAGAACATTGATTTTTTTAATAAAGGTTCGATCAATTTGGTCGAACCTTTTTTCGTAGTTCGGAACTTGTTCCGAAACCTTGAAGGTTTAGCAAACCATCAAGGTTTGTAAGATATGGAAAAATACGAACTACTTTCGGAATAAGTTCCGATCTACTCCCGTATAAATATTAAATCTCTTTCCTCTTGCAAATCCGATAATAAAAGTTTTATATTCCCAACCGAGCCTGATCGCTTCTGATGTTGGTGCTGATCTTGAAATTACAACAGGAATTCCAACTCTGATACATTTTTTCACAATTTCTGAGGAAATTCTTCCGCTGGTTAGAAGAAAACATTTCGTTAAATCAATATTTTGTATAATAGCCATCCCGAAAACTTTGTCTACTGCATTATGTCTGCCAATATCATCTGCATAAGAAATTATCTTATCATTTTGAACCAGACAAGCGCTGTGAACTCCACCCGTTTCTTTAAATAATCTCGAATACTCATTCATCTTTTTCATTAATTGCAAAATGTTTTGGGGATCAATTTTTATTTCTGGAAATTCATTCTTTTTTCCTATGATTGATGATGATAAAGTCGAACCGCAACCGGAAGTTTTTTCTCCAGTTTCAAAGAAGTTCTGAATCCTTTTATCAGGAATTTTCAAATCAAAATTGATATACATTTCCTCAAAACTAAAATTATAAGAAATTATTTCCTTTTTATCCTTGATGATCCCTTCCGAAAATAAAAAACCAAAAGCCAGTTCCAGTAAATTCTCACGGATTAACGC
>DRTC01000606.1 GCA_011372345.1 Candidatus Cloacimonadota bacterium | reverse complement strand
GATAATAATTGTTATGAAAAAAAGAATCTTTTTTAAAGACATGCCTTCTCCTTTTATCTCTCTTATCTTTAATAAAACTTTACGAAAATGCTTTAAGAGAAATTCTTTGAAGATAATTTTCGTAAAGTTCTTTATCAATAATATTTATGGAGTTATCTTTAATTCCTCAACTTCCCCACAATTTCTATTTGCGGATAAATCTCTCATGATTCTTCCAAAACCGAATTAACATTTTCAGGAGTTTAAGGAAGGACTCTATTTAGACTTTCAGCAATAAACGGAATATCATCCTCAAAAATACTCAAAACATCGAAAAGCAAATTTCCTTCTCTTAAAATTCCCAGAATTGGAATTTCATTTTTGAGAAGTTTATTGAAAACTCTTTCTGCAAATTTAATATCTGTTTTATTCGGGATTATCTGCACAGCAAAACTATCTATGATCAATTCCGGTAATGTTCCTCCCCCACAATGAGCTTTACTTTTGATGATTTTTGTTTTGATATTGAAACTTTCAACTTCTGCTGAAAGTTTTTCTGCGAGTCTTTCTAATTCCTTTGTATCTCGATTTAACATCTGGAAAATTGGAATGTTCTGTTTTATAGTTTCATCTTTCAAATACCAGGAAATTACGGAATACAAAGCTGCAATTGTCATCTTACCAACTCGTAACGCTCGCATCATGGAAGCTTTGGCAATTTTTGAAATATATTTTTTCCTGCCGACAATTAATCCAGATTGAGGTCCTCCGAGAAGTTTATCTCCACTGAAAGTAACTATATCTGCTCCTGCTTCCAAACTGCTTCTGACATCCGGTTCTTTTTCCAAAGGCAATCCGTCAGGTTTTCGCAAAAGTCCGGAACCAAGATCATAAACAAAAAGCAAGGAGTGTTTTTTTGCTAAATGGGAAAGTTCTGTGATCTTGACTTCTTCAGTAAATCCTCCGATGAAATAGTTGGATTTATGAGCTTTGAAGATCATTTTTGTATTTGGAGTAATCGCTTTTTCATAATCGGAAATACGAGTCCGGTTAGTTGCTCCGACTTCGACCATTTTTGCTCCGCTGGCTGCCATAATTTCCGGAATGCGGAACGAACCTCCGATCTCGATCAATTCTCCTCTCGAAATTATTACTTCTTTTCCTTCCGCAAAAGTTTTCAAACAGAGCATCACTCCAGCAGCATTGTTATTCACGACAACTGCATCTTCCGCTTTGGTGATGAATTTTATTAAATTTGAAATATGAGAATTGCGTTGTCCTCGTTTACCGGTTTTCAGATTGAATTCAAGATTGGAATATCTGCAAATTATAGGTTCTAATTCTCTCATAATTTCTTTTCCGAGAGGTGCTCTTCCCAGATTTGTATGCAAAACGATTCCGGTTGCATTGATCATCGGTTTTAATGACTTTTCAGCAATTTTTGAAATTTGGATTTTGATGTTTTCCAGAATTATTTCTATTTTATCAGCTTTTTTGCCGCTCTGAACTTGTTCTCTTAATTTTTTTAAAACCTGTCGGATGGAAAAAGTAATTAGTTCTTTTCCGTATTTTGTTTCTAATTTTCTTATTTCAGATAAATTAAGAAGTTTATCAACTCCTGGGATTTTTTTTAGTTCTTCCTGCATTTAATTATCCTTTACATTAAAAAAATTGAATATTTTTCATTTAGCAAATCAAAAATAACCGTTAATCTTCATTTCAAAATAAAAATTCTCCTTTTTCTTTTCTGAAAAATGAAAAATTTCAATAATCATTTTCGGTCAATAAAAAATACATTTTTTATATACTTTAAAAAAAACTTGTCTGAAAAATGCTCTTAAAATTATTGAAGGTTAGAAAAAAAAGAATAGGATTTTATAATGAAACAAGTTGCGATTTTATTTGTATTACTTATCTCGATTTTATTATTCTCCGAAAATGAGTTATCACTTCGACAAAGGATCGAAAAGTATTCAGGGAAAAACAGCGAAGGTTTATTGGATATTTTGGATACTCAAGAAGGTGATACCTTAAAATGTGCAAAGTTCTTATTAGAAAATTGCTCATCAAATGATCTGACTGTGTTGACCAAAGATTTTCTCCTGAACAACATAAAATATGCTCTGAAAACAAAGGAATTTTTATACACAAAAAATTATTCCGAAGATATTTTCCAACACTTTGTATTACCATATAGAGTTTCCCAGGAACCTTTAGAAGAATACAGGGAACGATTTTATGACGAATTAAAACCTCTCGTAGAGAATGTCAAAAATATCGAGGAAGCCGCGATCCTGGTAAATCTCTGGGCTTTTGAACAGATGACTTTCAAACAAACGAACGGACGGGATCAAGCACCACTAACAACTATCAAGAGAGGATACGGACGTTGTGAAGAAATGATGATCATTTACATTGCTGCAGCACGCAGTGTTGGTATTCCAGCGCGTCCGGCGAGTGTTTCTTATTGGAATTTTACGGATAATAATCACGCCTGGGTGGAAATCTGGACTCCTGATGGTTGGAAATATACAGGTGGAGCTGAACCGTCTAATTCTTTGAACAATGCCTGGTTTTCAAATACAACTCAAAGAGCAACCTTGATCACTTCCAGAGCATTTGGAAAATTCGAATCTAAAAACACGATCAAACAAAAGGATAATGTAACCACTATCAGTTCCATTGAATTTTATACTGATTATGAAAATATCCAAATTAATGTCAAAGATGAAAATGAGCATCCTGTTCCGGATGCAAAGGTCGTTCTTTATGCAGCTTCTTATGGTGGATTATTTCCTATGTCTGAATTAGAAACTGACGATAATGGTTCAATTTCTATTCCTCTTGGAAAAGGGACTGTTTATGCTACTGCTTTTAAAGATGACAAATTTGCTCATTCGCTTCTGAATACTATGAAAAGCAGTTCTTTGGAATTGAAATTAACGGAGGATAAAAATCTGGATGAAAATTTTGTTTTCCTTTTTCCAATTCCTTTCTCAACTACGAAAAAGGAAGAGATAGAAATTCTTGGTGATAAGTTTAAATTAATGCGGGAAAATGCTGATCTGAAAAGAAAAGACAGACTCAATAATCTGAAAAAAAGCAATGAATTTGTGGAATATTATGATCTGGTAAAAATTTCAGAAAATATAGACAGCACTTATTTTAATAAAAGAAGAGAATTTCTGGATAAAGTTGATGAACTTGCAGAAAATTCTTCCCAATATTTAAAGGTTTTACAGAAAGTTAAAAGTGATTCTCTCAAAACAAAAATATTAGTGAATATGCTTGTAGAATGGGATATCAAAGAACTTATTGAAATCCCCGATTCCACTGAAATCGAAAATGTCGTGAATATTTATCATGAAGGTAAATTAAGATTTCAGGATTCTGTTCCTGATTCGATTTTTATCGATAATGTGATCCACAGGATCTGGCGTTCAGCAATTCCACCTGAAAATGGCTGGTGGCTGGTTTTGTATGAAAAGATCGAACATCTGGTTGCCGATGATATAGATAAAACCGTGCAAAATGTGATCAACTGGATAGATTCTCAAATCGAAATCGATTCCAACTTTGTCTGGACTTATTTTTCCGGTTCATTGAATCCGAACGATATTCTCAACCTTAAATATATTCCTGAATTTTATCGCACAAAATTGCTCGCTTGCTGCCTGAAGGAACTCGGAGTTCCGTTGCAATGGAAAGGCAGGTTGGAATATTATAACGGAAATGGTTTTGTGGTTGTCGAAGAAAAAGAGGAAGAAGCCGAAAAAGATTATGAAGCGGAAATTATGATCTCGATATTTGTTGATGGAGAGCAGGTTAAAGCAGAGGAGTTCAAGAATTTCCTGATCGCAAAGCTCGATGATAAAGATGGTTCAATTTCATATACTTTCTTTGAAGGCGAGAATGATTCGCTGGATTATAAAGCCAAATATCGTCGTCAGGATTCTGATAATATTTATATTGAATCTTTTATTCGCAATTCAAACGGGGATGCCAATATTGTGATCAAATCTTTTGGGAAGGATGAAAACCATCTGAAAATTGAACTGATAACTCCCAAAGAATATCTTGATCTTACGGAAAAATGGAATGAGAAAACAATTAAAAACATAAAAAAGATTTCTTTAAAAGCAGATTCCAAAAACAAAAAAATCCTCTTTATCAGAGGTGAGATCAAGAATGAACCGGAAGAAAGGATGCTTTTAAAAATTTCGGAAAAAATTGATAAATTTAAAGACCATAACTCGGTTATCATTGTTTATTCCGAAAATCGAGAAAATTCAGATCTATCCGTAAATCAGGATTTTATCCTTAAAAAGGGGAAGAAGATCATCAAAGAAAATTTCTCGGAAAATGAATATCCGGTCATTTTTGTACTCGATGAGAAAAATGAGATCATCTTTTCCTCGAAAGGCTATAATATGGGAATTGTGGATTTGTTGTTGAAGAAGGTGAAATAATGAGATTCTTTGTTACTTTTTTTGCTGTCATTTTATCTCTGAATATATTTTCCTCTCAAACAAAAATCGACAGTTTACAAATTGAACTAAAAAAAGCTGAAGGAAAAGAAAAAGTAGATATTTTAAATTCTCTGACAGGGGAGTTAATTTATGATCAACCTTCAACTGCACTTGATTATGGAAATCAAGCTTTGAAATTAGCAGAAACCTTAAATTATGAAAAAGGGAAAGTTACAGCTTACATGAGGATTGGAGGAGGGTATTTTATTTCTGATAATTATCTTGAAGCTATAGAATCTTATTCAAAAGCCTTGAAAATCTATGAATCAAGAGCAGATGAATTTCAGATTTCCAAATGTTTAAATAATATAGGAGATTCATATTATTACTTGAACGATCTCGAGCAAGCATTAGATTTTTTTCAACGATCATTAAGGATAAAAGAAAAGTTAGGAGCAAAGTCTGGAACAGCAAGAACATTACATAATATTGGAAAAATCTATAAGGATCAGGGAGATTATGAAAAAGCACTGGATTTTTTATATCATGCCCTGCAAATCAGAGAAGAGATCAAAGATAAGAAGAGAATTGCTTTTACTTTAAATGAAATTGGGAATGTCTTCTCAAGTATGAGTAATTATGAAAAGACGCTGGAATTTTATTTGAAGTCCTTGAAAATTAAGGAAGAAATCGGTGATAAAAGAGGAACCGCTATTACCTTGAATAATATCGGAAATGTTCATTCTGATATTGGAAACGAAGACAAAGCCCTGGAATATTATCAGAAATCATTAAAGATCCAAAAAGAGATAAATAATAGATCCGGTATTGCTTATTCGCTTTTAACGATAGGTCAAATTTATTCTCATAATAAAGACTATGCAACAGCCCTTGAATATTATAAAAGAGCTTTATTGATCCGTAAGGAAATAGGTGATAAGAAAGGAATTGCAGATCTTTTGGGAGCAATTGGTAATATTTATTTTTATAAGAATGATATGGAAACTGCTTTAGCTCATTACTTGAAAGCAAAAAAATTGCAAACAGAAATCAACAGCAAAAATGGTCTGGCATCAACTTATAAAGATTTAGGGGATGTTTTTTTCAAATTGGAGAATATCGAAAAAGCTCTGAATTATTATCTGGAAAGTATAAAATTTGCTCGTGAAATTAATTCCTCTGAACTACTTCTTTCAGGTTATAAAAGTATTTCAAATGCATTTTACAAAAAAATGAATTATAAAAAAGCTTTCGATTATTTTAAACTTTATGCAGCTTTGAATGATTCGCTTTTTAGTGATGATCTGACAAAAAGAATCTCTGAAATGCAGATCAAGTATGAAACCGAAAAAAAAGAAAAAGAGATAGAACTTCTCACTAAAGAACAGGAAAAACAAATCCAATTCAGAAATTTCCTTGTTTTCATTTCGGGTTTGATCTTTATTGTAGCAATGTTATTATTCTATCTTTATCGTTTGAAAAAACAGGAGAACATCCAGCAGAAAAATGTTGAAGAGCAGATCACGGAGATAAATCGTTCTCTGGAAATTCGAGTTCAACAGGAATTAAAAAAAAGGGAACAGCAGCAAGCTCTTCTTATCCAGAAATCCAAATTAGAATCTCTGGGTAGGCTTTCCGCAGGAATTGCTCATGAAATAAATCAACCCGTAACCCGTCTTTCACTCGGTTTGGATAATATTCTTGTCCGTAAATCAATGCATAAACTCGATGATCAATATCTCGACAATAAATGTAATGAACTCTTTAAAGATATCGAAAGAATACGCAGTATTATCGAACACATTAGAACTTTTTCCCGCGATCAAAGTTCATCATCTCTCGAAAGGATAGATCCTAATGAAGTGATAAATAATTCCATTCAGTTGATTAGGACTCAATATAGAAATCATGATGTCCACCTGCATCTCGATTTGTCGGAAAAAATTGGTTATATCCTTGGGAATAGATTTAAACTGGAACAAGTTGTTTTGAATATGCTTTCAAATTCCAAAGATGCAGTCGATGAAAAATTCGATAAAATTCCGGAATCCAGGAATATGAAGAAAATTAAGATCCGAACTTATGCAGAAAATAATAAGATCAATATCGAAATCGAAGATAATGGACTTGGAATTCCTGATTATGAAAAAGAAAAAATATTCGATCCTTTTTATACTACCAAATCCACAGATAAAGGAACCGGTCTCGGTCTTTCCATTTCTTATGGAATAATCAGGGAAATGGAAGGAGAAATTAGCGTCGAGAGCGAATTCGGGAAGTTTACAAAAATGAAAATAAAACTTCCGAGAATATGAAAGATGTAGGTGGGAAGTAGGAGATAAGAAGTAGGAAATAGGAAATAGGAAGTAGGAAATAGGAAGTAGGAAATAGGAAATAGGGATTAGGAAAAATAAAAAGAATTGGAAGATATTATGATTGAAAGATTTGAGGACTTTATTGTTTGGAAGAAAGCGATGCGATTGGCTGTAGAGATTTATATGAATCTCAAAGATTGTAAAGATTTTGGTTTTAGAGATCAGATTCAAAGAGCAGGAGTTTCTGTTC
>DRTC01000605.1 GCA_011372345.1 Candidatus Cloacimonadota bacterium | reverse complement strand
ATTCGCTGATTTGGAGTCTTTTGGAGTGCTTCAATTATTTTGAAGCAAAAACGACAAAGTCGTTTTCACTAGTGATGAGTTACCAACAACTCATTAAAACAACATAGTTGTTTTACTCCAAAACACAAAAACCTTGCAAGAAAAAACAACTAAAATAAAAATAACATTATAGAAAAAATCGGTTCAGGAGTTATCTATGAACAGAAAAATTCTTCTTTTCATTCTTTTCATATTTATAATTAATTCGCTGTTCGCAGTTATCGAAGAGACCGCATCTTTCAAAGCCTTCCTTTATGGAAATGCTCCTGAATGCGAATATGACAACTGGAACAGCCATATTGCAGAAGGAATTGCTTCACCCGGTTACAATGTTTATGCTTCCTGGGATAGACAGATGGATGGTTTCGGAGATTTTATCATTCCGACTGATTCCATGCTCGTAAAATGGGAAAATACTGTATTACAGTTTTTGGCTGGCAATCTCGATGAAGCTCAGGATTCTCTCGATTTGTTCGAATTTCCATACCAGGTTGTGATCTTTAATGACACAGATACGGACAGAACTTATCATATCTTGCGGGAACTTCCCAATATGGAGCATTATGATAATAATGATACTAATCCTCATTATGATGATGAAGTTGGAGCATTTGACTATGGTTGGGGATTGTATGTTTATTACCCCGAAGGTCAGTATCCGCATATTACGACAGCACCACATCCTAATGATGATTATCCTTCAGTTCCTTTTGCCCATAAGGTTTTTGTGGAACAGGAATCGAAATTTCTGCTGATTTCCGGAGCAGGCAGGGAAGTTAAATGGACCGAAGAAGGAGATTATAATAACAGTAAATCTTTGAGTGATCCTTCCCGGGCATCTTCACATCCGTTCAATATCTGCTACCGGCGATTTTGTGATTTGATCAGAGATGAATTCGGACAAAAGGAATTCAGTATTCAGGTTCATACTTATGATTGGGGAAACAGCCATTGGGGCTATCCTGATGTACAGATTTCCGGAGGATATAATGTTGCCAGCCCAGACCTTCCTATCAGGGATTTTTCATCAGCAAGAAAAGATGTTGTGAATCAAACCGGATATATTGTTCATCAGGCAAATACAGTTGGTATTCATCCTCCAGTTTATACAAATGATTTTTTTGGTTTTCATTATAGCAGGTATGATTTTACTTATTCGGATGAAGATACGACTTTCTCTGTAAGCAATCATACGGATCTCTGGGGATATAGCCAGAACCGGCAGATGCAATACACTCAATCCGGAATGAATCAATATGATAATTTCGAGCCGTTTTTCCATATTGAGATGGATGAGCTTCCCAATATTTATCCGCAGAACACAAACAACTATTTTTGGTTTTATGGTTGGAATCCAGTCACTCAAATGTGGGATTTGGAACATCGTTTCGATAGATTTATCCAATATTATTCTCCCTGGTTAGAATCTCTGACCGGAATACTTCCTGATATGTTTCAGATGGATGACGGAGAAATGCCAGTTACTCCAACCGATTTCCAGACGATTACGGAATGTTCTAATTATATTACTTTGCAATGGACTCCCGGAGATTGCTATGACCTGGATTCTTATGAAATTCTCTATGCTGCCGAACCCATCGGAGATGACAATTTCACGATTCGCGATAAATCCGATGATACCACTCTTGCCTGTTTAGCGGAAACTAATCATACAATCGGCGGACTCGAGCAGGGACAGGAATATTATTTCAAGATCAGGATAAGAGATAAAAACGGAAATTATTCCGAATTATCTGATGAAATTTCGAGCAGTACCGGTCCTGCAATTATGTCCAACCTGGAAACTTATGGTCGGGATGGATATGTAGATGTTTCCTGGGATGTTCCCACGCAAAACGGTTGCGTAGGATTTAATGTTTACCACAAAACGAATGCTACGGAATTTATCCTCATCGATAGCTGGTTATTTAATCCGGGACTTATGGGAGTCGATTTGGATGACCAAACTTATAGTATTATCGATAATTCCGCTGAAAATGGAGAATATTATATTTATCAAATTTCGTGCAATGATCAATTTATGGAGGAATATTTCTATGGAAATCTGGGATATGCATCTCCGCAAAAGGTCTTTGAAATATATGTCGAGCAAAATGAAGGGACTTTTGACGATACCTGCTATTTCGGGATGAATCCTTATGCCTCCAATGGTTATGATGCAGATTCATTTGATATTCCGACAGACGACGATCCTTCAGGAGAGTATTTTTTCTGTGAATTTTTTGAAGAAAACTGGGATCCTCCTAATAAATTCGAACAGGAAATTTACAGCCAGTATGATCCATTTTCCGGATACAAACGGTGGACTTTCCGTTTCCGAACCAATCAGAATGATGAAAGTGTTGAAATCGGAATTGCCAATCTCGACCGGAACAGCGACAGGTTATATCTTTATCGTAACGGAAACTGGACAAATTTAACTTATAATACTTATAGTTTTTTCCCTGCGAATAGTAATTATTATACTTTTGATCTTTATTATGGAAACCTCGTGCCGGATGTGGATTTCGGACCTTTTGCCAACCAGCTTCTCTATCCGAATGAAACTGTAAATTTTGATTGGTCGCTGGATTTTCAGATTGGAATCGATCACTTAAATTTATATGCGGAAAATAATGAGATCACGATTCCTATCGAAACGGGACTTGCTCCCAATCAAACAGAAGTCGATTGGTTCGTCCCGACTTTACTGTTCGACAATTTAAGATTAAAACTGGAAGTCGTAATGTTGGAAGGAGACATTTTAACTTTTTATTCTTCCTCCAAATTCGGGATTGTTACTTCCCAAAATATTATCGAAACTTTTTCCGGATGGGATCTGGTTACGCAGAATTTTGAGACAGGATTTTATGAACCGGAAGAAGTTTATGGTGAAAATTCAGTTTCTTATGAATATTTCGAGGGAGATTTTTATGAGAGTGATCCTCTGGAATTTCTTCAGCCTTATTGGTTATTTGCTCCGCAGGATTTTTATTTCGTAGTAGAAAATGCTGGAATTCAACGCACAGCGTACGATTATAACTTGCGTCAAGGTTGGAATCTTTTACCAAATCCTCACCGGACAAATTATCATTTAGACCAACTGCAGTTTATCCTCGATGAAACTGTTTACGAATATTATGAAGCAGTTCAGCAGAGATTTATTGAACCTGTTGTTTTCAGACACGAGCAAAGATTTATCCCGGTTGATGAATTGCTGGAAAGAGAAGCATATTACTTATATTGTTATGAAGATGACCTGGAAGCAAGATTTATCCCTTATCGTGAAAATTCATTTTCTCCTGAATTTGCTTACAATTGGAAACTCGAAATAAATGCAGCCCGGAATCCGGAGAGAAATTCATCCGTGATCGTGGGAACTTCCGATTTTGCAGATTCACTTTATAATTCCAATTATGACCTTTTAAAACCATTAGATAAACCATTCACAGATTGTTTAACATTCAGTCTTCCGTACGATTTTTCAAATGAAGGATACTTTACGGATTATCATCAAATCCTCACAGAACCGCAGAATACAGAGGAAAGCTTTTCTTTTGAATGGAATGCGAAATTGGAATTACCAAATCTCGAACCAATAGACTTCAATATCTTCCCGGACAATTTACCGGAAGATCATCTGGTTTTCCTGATCCTGCCGGATTTGATCCTCGATTTACACAATGATGAACCGAGAACATATACTCCGTCGGATTCATTACTCAATTTTTTTATTGTAATCACAGATGATGAACTCGTTGCAAACGATGAAAACAAGGTTCATCCCCAAACCATTTCTATGATCAACTATCCAAATCCTTTCTATTTAAATGGAGCAAGCAGAAATTCATCCACAATGATAAAATACACTATTCCACGGAAAGGTAAAACGGAACTGAAAATTTATAACATTAAGGGTCAGAAAGTAAAGACCTTGGTAAATAAGGTTCAGGAAAACGGCAAGTATGAGATCCCCTGGTTTGGGAAAGATGAGTTTGGAAAAAATGTCGGTTCCGGAGTTTATTTCTATAGGTTGGAAGTTGATAATAAGAAGACTTTAGTCAGAAAAATGCTTTTGTTGAGATGATAATAAACTTGCCAAATTTTTGAAATTTGGCAAGTTTTAAACTGTCTTTATAACTCGAATAGTCGAGATTGGAGTTTTAATGCTGAAAAAATCACAAATAAATACAATGTTATTGTTGCTTATTCTTCCGGTATTCTGTTTTGCCGAACTCATCTGGCAGGATGATTTTGAGACAGAAACAGGTTGGTTATTAAGCGGAGAATTTGAGATCGAAGCCCCGCAGGGATTAGGTGGAGAACACGGAAACCCAGATCCGCAAAGTGCTTATGAAGGTGAGAAAGTTCTGGGTGTCGATCTGACCGGCTTGGGAGATTATCATGGAGATTACGAGAACAACCTTGCAGACCGCGAATTTTATGCGATTTCTCCTCCCATCGATTGCTCCGTTTTCATTGATGTTCAACTTTCATTTATGAAATGGCTCGGGATAGAACAACCTGCTTATGACCATGCTTATATCGATATCAGCAATGATGACGGTTCGTCCTGGATCGAGATCTGGGCAAATGATGTCACGATCAGCGATACGAATTGGTCACTCTGGAATTTTGATATTTCAGATTTTGCTGATCTTCACAATTTTGTCCGACTTCGCTTTTCTATCGGTTCGACAGACGGTTCCTGGCTGTATTGCGGTTGGAATATCGATAATATGGAAGTCAGCGGCACCATGGTCGATTTTGGTGCGATCGGCGGAATTGTTTTTGATTCTCAGACTCTGGAACCGATCGAAAATGCCCAGATCATGTCTCAATTTGGTTTTACTTATTCTGATGAAAATGGTGACTTCCTTTTGAACGGTGTTCCCGAAGGATTTCGCTCCATTACTGTGGTAGCTCTTGGTTATTTGAATCTGACGCTCGATAATATCGAAGTTTTTGCTGATGATACAACATTTGTAAACTGTGAAATGGAGATCGATCCAAGCATTCCACCTGAACCGCAAAACCTGGAAGCAGAGATTTATGATAATAACAATGTTCATCTTTTCTGGGAAGCTCCGGAAGAATCGGAAGATATTTTTCTCGCTTATAATATTTATCGGAATGATGTTGTGATCCAGAGTGTGCTGGAAGAAGATTATTATGATATGGCTCTTATCTCCGGAATTTATCATTATTTTGTTGCCGCTGTTTATAATACCGGTTCCTCTTTGCCCTCGAATGAAGTTGAAGTCGAAATAACCGGAAGCGGGAGCGATGATTTTCAATTGATGAATGACGATTTTCGGCTGACCAATTATCCTAATCCGTTCAGTTCATCAACCTTGATTTCTTTTTCTTGCCACAGAGACACAGAGAACACAGAGATTTTGATTTATAACATTAAGGGGCAATGCATTCGCGAATTAAAAATGAAAAATGATAAATTTGAAATGAATGAAGTTATCTGGGATGGAAAAGATGAATCCGGAAAGCAGGTTTCTTCTGGAATTTATTTTTATAATTTGAATATCGATGGAAAGATAAAAGCAAGTAAGAAGTGTTTGTTGTTGAGATAAAGTGTTGACAATAAAAAACACCAAATTGATATGGTAAGGGAAATATGAATGGCTTTAAGCGGAAAAGAGATGCTGGCATTGTATAAAAAAAACAGGATGGATGGTCAAACGAAAGAAAGGAAGCCATTTTATTATTGGAAAAGGATTAAAGAGAGAGACGATTCCGATGCACAAAGAATTAAGAACAGGTTTGGAAAAGAAGTTATGAAAAAGATTAATAAAGGGAAAGTAAATGTACTATCACTTCAAAATACATAAAGAAGGAAATGGTTTTTGGGCAGAATGTCTTGAATTGGATGGATGCTTAACCCAAGCAAATTCTATAGAAGAATTAAAAAAAAATATGCACGAAGCCTTAAATCTATATCTTTCAGAACCTGAAGATTCAAAAGTTATCTTTAATCTACCAAAAAAGAATATTAATGCAAAGAATACCGTTGAAGTTCAGGTTGAACCTAAAATTGCATTATCCTTTCTTTTAAGAAGATACAGATTGCTTCATAATTTTTCCCAAAAAGAAATTGCTGCGAAATTGGGTATGAAAAATATCTGGAGTTATCAGAAGTTTGAAAAACCTTCAACTGCAAATCCGACTTTATCGATGTTATCCAAATTTAAGAAAGAGTTTCCGGATTTAAGACTCGATTATGTGTTTTCATAAGTTTTTAAAATAAGTTCGAAATATTGATTTTTTGTTAGTTTTGCTTGCCGTGTCGTAGCAATGCGAAGTCTGATTCGTTGTTAATTTACCTTTTTCCCAAACAAACTGAAAACCGGAGCCAGCACCAACGAAGCGATCATTCCAATACTCCCGGCTTGCGGAACCATTCTTTTTCCCCACAAAATAAAGAGAATAATACAAATAGCGAGTCCGCCAACCGAAGAAAAAATAGCACCGGTTTTATTCACTCTTTTACTGAAAAGTCCCCAGATAAAAGGTCCGAGAAATACGGATGCGATCGCTCCCCAGGAAATTGCGAGAATGGTTACAATAACAGCCGGTTTGAAAAGGGCTAAAATTATTGAAAGAATGATAAAAAACACGCTTCCGGCTCTCATCAGGATGGTTAGAGTTTTATCAGAAGCATCTTTGTTCAGGAATCCGTGATAAAGATCTTTAGTGATCGCAGAACTGGAGATCAATACCAGTGCCGCCAGAGTTGACATGGAAGCAGATAAGATCAGAAGAAGGATAATAACAGATAAAACTTCTGGAATGACAGTTACCAGGAGTTCCGGCATTAAGGCATCGACATGATTTGGTATAATTTTTCCTGCTTCATTATACATAACTGCCAGAGGATTTTTCTCCGGAGAAAGAAAAATGCGAGTCAATGCTCCGGTAAAATATGCTGTTCCGGTTACGATCAAAGCAAAAATGCTGGAAGCGATCATTCCGATCTTCACTGATCTTTTATCTTTGATCGCATAAAATTTCTGAACGAGTTGCGGCATGGCAAAAGGAGCAACACTCGTCAGGAAAACAAGCGATAGTAAAGCCCAAATTCCGGGAGGTCCGACCGGAGAAACAAGTTTGGGATCAATCTCTTTCAAACTTTGGAAAATATTGGGTAGTCCCTCACCTTTGGAAACCGTACTTCCTAAAAGAATGAAAACTCCGACAACCATAATTATACCGAAAATAACATCGATCATTGCCATAGATTTATATCCACCAAGAACGAGATAGGTTCCGGTTAGAATTCCCATAAACAGAAGAACATAAGTGTAGGGAAGGTGGAAATTTGATTCAAAGAGATAACTCAATCCCATAAAAACTGCAGCTGTGTAGGGAATAAAAAAAATGAAAATTGCGATGGATGCGAATAATTTCAGGAAGGGAGAATTATATCTTGCTTCGAGGAATTCCGGCATGGTGCTGATATTGTAAGAAGTAGCAGTTTTTTTGATCTTATTTCCCAGCAATAACCAGACTCCGAGAACTCCGATAAAAGTGTTTCCAACTGCGATCCATAAACCGGAGAGACCAAATCCCCAGCCGATCTTTCCGGCAAAACCGATAAACAAAACTGCTGAAAAATAGGCAGTTCCATAAGAAAAAGCAGTCATCCAGGGACCGACTTTTCCACCTCCCAGCATAAAATCTTTGAATGATTTGGTTCGTTTGGAACCGTATACTCCAATAAAAATTATTAAGATAGTATAACCGATAACTGTTAAATATCTAGCGATCATATTTTATCCTTTCTTCTGTCATTCTGAGTTCTTCTTCCTGCTTTTCTCTCGAAGAATCTACAAGGTTTATTTTTTTCTTGTTTTAAGGTGCGGATTCCTCGAAAGATATAATTAAGAGAATCTTCGGAATGAAAGGCTCGGACTTTACATAAATTCTTTCAGAAGAAATACTTTCAGATGATTTTCGTAAAGTTAAGTCTTTTGCAGCAACCGTTGAGTTTCCAAAGCGATCATCAATTCTTCGTTGGTCGGGATTTTCAAAACTTTTACTTTCGATTCTTTTGCCTGCAGTTCCAAAATCCCGGCTTTGAATTGATTGTTTTCTTTTTTATCCAGTTTAATCCCCAGATAATCTAAATTATCACAGACAAGTTCACGCAGGATCGGCATATTTTCTCCGACTCCCCCGGTAAAGACCAAAATATCCAATCCATTCATCACAGCCGTATAAGAACCGATATATTTTTTGATCTTGTATGCATAAACTTCGTGGGCTTGTATTGCTTTGGGATTTTTATTTTTTATGATTTCATCTTCGATTTCCCGCATATCATTGCTGATTTCCGAGAGACCGATCATTCCGCTTTTTTTATTTAAAATGATATTAACAAGATCAGGACCCATGCCTTTTTCTTTCATCAGATAAATCGGAATTGCCGGATCAATATCTCCGCAGCGAGTTCCCATCATCAAACCTTCGAGTGGTGTAAAGCCCATGGAAGTATCAACGGATTTTCCTCCTTCGATAGCAGTTATAGAAGCTCCGTTCCCGATATGGCAGGTAATTATTTTCAAAGCTTTGATGTCCTTTTGAAGATATTCTGCAGCAAATCGACTTACATATTTATGAGAAGTTCCATGAAACCCATATCGTCTGATCTTATCTTTTGTATAGAATTTATACGGTAAAGCATAAAGATAAGCTTTTGATGGCATGGTTTGATGAAAAGCAGTATCAAAAACTCCGCATTGCGGTATTTTGGGAAGAACACTGTTCATCGCTTCGATACCCTTGATATTGGCAGGATTATGAAGCGGAGCAAGAGCAACGCATTCTCTCATGATCTGGACGACATGTTCATTAATTACTACCGAACCTGAATAATGTTCTCCAGCATGAACTAAACGATGTCCAACAGCTTCTATCTCGAACTTATCTTGGATCACCCCGTTTTCTCTATCCAGCAAAGCTTTGATTATGATTTGAATAGCTTTTTCATGGTTTTCAATAAGGATTTTTTCTTTTTTCCTGGTGAAATTTTTACTTTTAAATGTGAATAAAGAAATATCTTCCCCGATTCTTTCTGCAATTCCATCAGCTAACACATTTTCTGTTTCCAGGTTTATAAATTGATATTTTACGGATGAACTACCGCAATTGATTACTAAAACTTTCATCCTTTAGGACTCCGGTTGATTTTTTAAAAGTATGTTTTGATTAAAATATGTAAAACAAACAATCTTGTTTGTTCTTTGCATAAGCAATCTTGCTAATGTAATGTTTATTTAAGCGCAATAATTTTGCCCTATAGTTTATTAAGGATACAAAAATCATTAAAATCTAAAATCAGGAAAAATAATCGAGATTTCTTTTTTTGCGTTTTCCGACGAATCAGAAGCATGGACTGCATTCCTGCGAATATCTTCACCATAAAGATGCCGGATTGTACCGGATTCTGCTTTTTTAGAATCTGTGTTTCCAACTAATTTGCGGAGAGAAACAATAGCGTTATCCTTCTTTAAAATGGCTGCAACTGTTTTTCCGGAATGCATAAATTCTATCAAACCTTTATAAAATGGTTTTCCTTTATGGACAGAATAAAATCGACTACTGAGATCGTCATCCATGAAAATCATTTTCAATGATTCGATAGCAAATCCGTTTTCTTCAACGATCTTAAGAATAGCTCCGATATGATGTTCTTCCGTAGCATTTGGTTTGATCAGAAGTAATGTATAATTCTCCATAAATTAATCTTTTGTTTCCACAAAATCGAGAGCTGCAACTTTTATGGAAATGTCTCTTCCCAGCATTTTACTCATTTTTAATTTGTGTTTCAGGATCTTTATCCAGAGTTTATAAATATCTTTATCTTCCGAGTTCTTTCCGAGATAGTGTTTCAGCATATTCTGATAAAAATCATCTCTGTCTCTTTCCACCGGTGTAATGATGTATTTGAAATTACCATCCGTTATTTCATAATTTCTATAACGAACATCTATGACTGCAAATCCCTGCTTTAAAAGGCTGTCGAAATTGATCTGCATATCGGATTTAGTGTCTGCCATGAAAAACTCCTTTCTTATTTTTTGCTAAAATTCAAACATTTATTTTTTTGACAACTCTTTTCTTAAATAATATGGATTTAAAAAAAATCAATAATGTATTCATACAATTAATTCTGTATTTTCAGGATATATTTCATCTTTATTCATTATTTTTTCAGATTTCAAAATGCGATGCAAAGAAATTACTTGACTGCAATTTAACACATCTGTAGAAGTATATTCATAAAGTATGTTTCATCAAAAATTAAAATGGGAGGATAAGATGAAATTATTGAGTTGGATTTTAATAGTCATTGCCGTTGTTTTAATGTTATACGGTATTATTAACTTTTTTTTCGATTTTCCGGGAATACCGAATTCAGAAAATTTCTTTCATATTGCCAATAGTTTTATTTTGCTTGCTATCTGCATCAGGATATTTTATAAGGAAGATCAAAAAAAATAAGACTACTTTTTTTAACTTGCTATCTATTCAAAAAATAAACTCCGATCAAACAGTACCCGATAATCCTCAACGAATATACGATCAGCGAAAATTTCAGGAAATTTATCCGGAAAATACCAGCTGCGATCGTGAGTGGATCTCCCAGAAACGGTGTCCAGGAAATGAGTAAACTCCAGGTTCCGTATTTCTGCGTGTATGCAATTGCTTTCCTGCCGCTT
>DRTC01000604.1 GCA_011372345.1 Candidatus Cloacimonadota bacterium | reverse complement strand
TATCTGGAATCTGCTGGCGGAGATATAACCAGACTGAAACTCGCAGTTCTTTTCCAGATGACTTATGTCGGAACTCCGCATATCTGGTATGGAGACGAAATCGGAATGATGGGAGCACACGACCCGGATTGCCGTCGTCCGTTCAACTGGAAATATACTGATGATAAAGAAAAAGTCGCTCTGCATAATTATTACAAAAAACTGATCCGGATCAGGAAAGAAAATCCTGTGCTTTATTATGGAACTTTCAAAACACTTTTAACCAAAGGAATGATCTACGCATTTGAACGCAGTTATGAAGGAAAAAATATTGTTGTTGTTATTAATAACGAAGACACCAAACAAACTATCGAACTGGAAACTGATCTGGGAATGCGCAGTGTAACGGATCTTCTAACTGGAAAGCAATATCCTCTCACAAATGGAAAAATTCTGGAAATAGAATTAGACGCAGGAACGGGAGCGATACTGAAATAATTTCATATTTAAGATTGAAGATTGAAATTTTCCGGACTTTATTTCTTATAAACATTAATGAAGTCCGGTATTTTATAAATCATGTTTAATAACTTTTTCTTGACTCTAAATTTTCATTTTACGACTTGTCTTAGCATTCTAAAAGTTAGGAAATTGAGTTTAATTTCAGCAAGGAGGAGTCGATAATTCAGGTTAAACTAAAGAGTGAAATTGAATCAAAATTCAAAAGATTACTTAAAAACTATGATGAAAATTATAATGTTATGTTTAGCGATATAATTAAATATTATATTGATGAATTGAAAAAAGGAATGAAGAATATTGAATCAGATCTCATTTCTTATGAAAGCAAGCATTCTCTCAAAACCAAAGAATTTTATAAAAAGTTTCAAAATGGTGAACTCGGTGATGAAAATAACGATTTTATCCAATGGGCTGGAGAATATGAAATTTGGCTCGACCATAACAAAGATTTGATAGAATTAACATGATAGATGAATATTTTCAGGAAATTGAAGATCACATCAATTATTCGTTAACTGTTATTAGAAGTGTTTTAGGAGTTTTGATATTCTAAAAAACAAGGAAAAATTAATTTTTGAAGGAGAAAAGATTATGTATAAAATAGCAACTGCAACTTATAATAATAATGCTTTGAAAATCGATGAAAAATTAGACTTTTGCGAAGGAAAGAGATTAAAAGTTATCATTATAGATGAAGAAAAGAAAAAGAAAGATAATTTTTTGGAATTTGTTAAGAGAAGCAGAATAAATATTCCTAAAGATTATAAATTTAACCGGGATGAATTACATGAAAGATAGAGTTTTTATAGATTCAAACTTATGGATTTATCTTTATGATGAAAAAGAAGAAATAAAACGGAGAAAAATTGAAAAACTGATAAGTAGTGCTTGAACGAAAACCACCGGAATTACTGAAAACTTGAATTAAGTTTGCTTTAGCTGGCTTGATTTAAGTTTTCTAATCCGCTGATGCCAGTCAACTTAACTCAAGACTTCGTCTTAAGT
>DRTC01000603.1 GCA_011372345.1 Candidatus Cloacimonadota bacterium | reverse complement strand
GTTCATAATACATCTGACGAAGTTCCCGATCGACGAACCAGGCATTTCCGATGAGAAGCAATCTCCAGACGAACCGGATGGCAGCAATTCCAATCGCGATTAGAAAGATCAAAAGTGCAGGTTTGATCAAGCTCGAAGATGTAGTTCCAGGAATTTCGACCAGATCGACTGCTTTCTGCATTATTTTGGGAACGACAAGCTGTAAAAGATCAACTGCTACTATCAAGAGTAATCCAACAAAAATGCGGAACCAGTTTTTCTTTATGAATGGCGTAACTTTTTCAAAGGTTTTCATCTCATTCCTACATGAAAAATGTAAAAGTTCGCTATTTTACTTAAAATCCAAACAGTAAAATAGCGAACTTAATATTTTCTAATAATACAATGAAGTTTATTCTATAGAATATAGACTCCGGTTTTAATAAAATCCGGAGAAATCAATTTTATTAAAGCTTAAACCAAAGATCCGTTGATCAAGCACTCTGGCAATATCCTTCAAAGAAACGATACCTATTAACTTACCATTTTCTAAAATCGGTAAATGACGAATATGATTGATCACAAAAACATGATACACTTCTCGAAGTTTTTTATCTTTGCTAATTGTAATCAATTCTCTAGTCATTACTTCACCAACAGTGGTCTTCGTAGGATTTTTCCCACTTGCTACCACTCTTTTAAGTAAATCTCTTTCCGAAAAAATGCCGATAGGAATACCATCTTTTACGACAATGACCGATCCAATATCATTGGTTGACATAATTTTTGCTACAGAATCTATAGTTTCGTTTTCTGTGCAGGTTTTAACATCTGTCAGCATATATGATTCTATTTGCATACACTCTCCTTTCACTTATCAAACGATCAATTTTTTTTCCAAAAATTTCAAATTAAATATGATTGTCAACAACTTTCCGAATTGCCTGAATATGTTTGGGAGTTGTTCCGCAGCAACCTCCAATAATGGAAACTCCGGCAGCGATCAATTCCATCGTCTTTTCTGCAAAAAATTCAGGAGTTTCGGAATAGAAGATTTTACCTTTTTTCAGTTCGGGAAGACCTGCATTGGACTGGATAATGATCGGAAGTTTGGTGTATTTCTTAAATTCATGAGCAATTTTGATCATGTTCTCGATTCCATTCCCGCAATTTGAACCGATAATATCTGCTCTATTTTCTTCTAATTTTTCTGACACAGTTTCGATATCATTTCCCATAATTGTAAAGAATCCTCGTGGAGTCTCGTTGAAGGTCATAGTTGTGATGATCGGAATTTTTTGGGAGATGGATTTAACTGCCTTTATTGCTAAGATTGCTTCATTCAAATCTATCATTGTCTCGATGCAGATGATATCAATACCGGATTCGATCAGAACTTTGATCTGCCTTCTGAAACTTTGATAAATATCTTCCGGATCAGCATCACCAAAAGGTTTCAGCATTTTTCCCGAAGGACCGACAGAACCGGAAATGTAAGCTTCTTCTCCGACGGCTTTCCTAACTCTTTCAACTGCAATCCGATTTATTTCCCCTGTTTTATCCTGCAAATTGTAGTCGGATAATTTAAGTGGAGAACCGCCGAATGTATTCGTTTCAATGATATCTGCTCCGGCATCCAAATAGATTTTTGCGATTTCTTCCAATACTTCAGGATTGTTCAAACAGACAGTTTCCGGAGCATCTCCCTGCTTTAATCCTTTTTGGAAAAGCATTGTTCCCATTGCTCCGTCACCAACAAGGATTTTGTTGGTTAATTCTGTTAACATATTTTCCATAAATTCACTTTTCCCTTAACTCATCCTGCTGTCCTTCTCTCAAAAGAGAAGGAACAAAGAGAAGCAAGAAGAATTGCTATCAATCAAATTGTGCCGAAATTCATCCCTCTATTCTCAAGAGAGGGACAGAGGGTGAGTTATATCATCTCCTTCACCATCTCGACTGCTTTTCCAGCATCATAAGCATAGGCATCTGCTCCGATCTCATTTGCATATTTTTTTGAAACAGGAGCTCCACCGATGATCACTTTGATATCCGAGCCATCTGCTCTGACCAGATTTACTACTTTCTTCATATTGATCATTGTTGTTGTCAGCAGAGCTGACAGCCCGATCAAATTTGCGTTTTCCTTTTTCGCAGTTTCAATAAATTTTTCCGGAGGAACATCTCTTCCGAGATCGATAACATCAAAGCCTGCTCCTTTCAACATAATTCCGACCAGATTTTTCCCAATATCGTGAAGATCTCCCTGCACAGTTCCAATCACGATTTTACCCATAGTTGGGATTCCTTCGGAAATCAGAAGTGGTTTTAATTGATCGAGTCCGGCATACATTGCTTTGGCAGCCATCAGAACATCTGGAAGGAATATCTCGTGTTTGCGGAATTGCTCTCCGATAATGTTCATTCCTGCGATCAAACCGTTATCGAGAATTTCTTTGGGAGAAATATTCTCCGCGATTGCCTGCTTCGTTAGATCGAATACTTTTTCATCGTCTCCTTGTTGTAGAAATTCTGAAATTTGATTTAATATTTGCATTACTTCTCCTTTTGTATCACCACCGTCCCGGTGGTTTCTATTTTTTTCCCATCGGGACGATGGGGCTACATCCTCTCCAGACAACTTTTTGTCTTACACATCGAACAAAACGAAAAATTATTTTTAAATTGATGAATCTCTCTTTTCCCGGAAATCAAAACTCCGGAAATCGATTTCAAGGGAATCATCAAAAAACTATCGTTCAGAGTTATGCCGATTTTTTCCGGTTTTAGAAACTCAAACAACTTTTTCTGCCCGGAAATATGCCAACCGCAATAACCGGGACTGTAAGCCAGAGTTCTTATGTCTTTTCGGTGATTTCGGTGCTTTAATCTTGGAAGTTGTTGATAAAGAATACCAAGATTTTCAGTGTTTAAATTCTCCAATTTTCTAACCATATTATCCGCAGCAAGAGAAGCGATACAATCCAGCAAATGACCTAAAGCGAAATCATTTTTCCGGAAAAACTCCCGGATTTTATCACTCACTTTTTTACCTAAAGTAACAGCAAATAAAGATAGATAATCTGCTTTTCGATAAATGTTTTGAATGGGAGTTTCTGCAGAATTATTACCTTCTACGAAAAAAACTTTTTCGAATTCTTCTTTAGAGATTTCAGAAATTATCCCGACAGGATTTGAAGTTTCTCGAAAGATCTTTAATGATTCTTCATAAAGATTTTGAATTTTTTCAGGTATTTTTTGGATTGATGAATAGCCGATTTCTTTGAAAATTTTATCTTTTTCCGGTTGGACTTCGTTTATTTTAAATTTGATGATTTCAGTCATAATTTATTTTTACCTTGAAAAGATTTACAAGAAATGCTCTTCCTGCTTAATCTTTTCAATGGTTCTTTCTATTGTGCGTTCACATTGTTACCAAACGGAGTTTAGCAATAAGCAAACGGTTTTCGTTCTTTCATTATTGAGTCCACTCTAAAAAGGTCAAATTCAATAAAATTAGAAACCGTTAAAACGGTTAATACTTTTTCCTGTTTCATTAACCACCAACTTAAGTTGGTGGTTAATAAGAAGATAGAGGTC
>DRTC01000602.1 GCA_011372345.1 Candidatus Cloacimonadota bacterium | reverse complement strand
GTTCAATAATGAGCATATTAGTAAATAAATCTTCAAAAGTGATCGTGCAGGGATTCACCGGAAAGGAAGGAACTTTTCATGCAGAACAATGTCTTGCATACGGAACGAATATTGTTGGAGGAGTTACTCCTAATAAAGGCGGTCAAACTCATCTTGGAAAACCTGTTTTCAATACAGTCAAAGAAGCGATTGCAGAAACTGAAGCAGATGTATCTCTGATCCTTGTACCTCCGGCATTCGCAGCCGATGCTATTATGGAAGCAACTTCTGCCGGAATTAAGATCATTATCTGCATCACGGAGGGAATTCCAACCAGAGATGTGGTGATTGCCAAAAAATTCACTGATAAGCATAATGTTACCATGATCGGTCCTAACTGTCCGGGAATAATAACTTCCGAAGAAGCAAAAATAGGGATCATGCCGGGATTTGTTTTCAAAAAAGGAAAAGTCGGGCTGATCTCAAAATCCGGAACTCTTACTTACGAAATGGCGAATCAAGTCGTTCTGGCAGGACTGGGAATCTCAACTGCGATTGGAATTGGTGGTGATCCAATTATAGGAAGCACTTTTATCGATCTGTTGAAACTATTTGAAAAAGATCCGGAAACAGAAGCAATGGTCATTATTGGAGAAATCGGGGGTGATCTGGAAATCCAGGCAGCAGATTTTATCAAAGAAAATGTTTCCAAACCTGTGGTTGCCTTTATCGCCGGAGCAACAGCTCCCAAAGGAAAACGAATGGGTCATGCCGGAGCAATAATCGCCGGAAGCAAAGGAACTGCCCAGGAAAAGATGGAAGCACTTTCCAAAGCTGGTGTATATGTTGTCGATTCTCCAGCGGAAGTAGGAACAAAAATTAAGGAAGTATTAGGATAAATTGTAATATTAGAGGATAAAATGCAAAAAATAGAAGAAATGTGTAAGCTTGCTGAAAATTATAAAATGCAGGGTAGTCTTATTAAATCTTCGAAAGAATATAAAAAAATATTAGAGATCGAGCCTGAAAACATTTGCGCAATGACGAATTTAGCAGATATTTACTACATTTTAGGAGATATCGAAAGTTCGATCAAAAATTATGAAAAAATAATTTCACTGAAACCTAAATATGCTCTCATTCTTTACAAACTGGGAGTGCTATATTTCAGAGCAACAAAATTCTATAAGGCTATTTCTCTCTTTGACCGAGTAATTGAATTAGAACCTGATCTTTACATGGCTCATTACTGGAAAGGAATCTCTTTGTATCATTTAGGGAAGGTCAGAAAAAGTATCGATTCTTTTAAAAAATTACAGGAAAAAGGGGAAAAGTGCACTCTCGGCTATTACCACCTGGCAATTTCCTATAAAACGATCGGAGATTTTAAGCAGGCAGTTAAATACTTCGAGGAAATTCTTAAAGAAGATCCGAATATTGTTTCCGTGAATTATCATCTCGGTCTTTCCTATCTCGGTCTTTCAGAAATAAAAAAAGCACTGATATGTTTTAAAAAAGTTCTGGATAAAGATGGTGAACATCGTGGAGCAATGGACAAAATGTACAGTCTTGTTAATGATCAGGAACTTCTTTATACTTTTGGTATTGAAAGAGCAAAAAGTGACGATAATATCGATGAACTGGTTTCCAATTATCATATAGGTGAAGCATATAAAGGTTTCTCTTCGATCGATAAAGCATTTAAGTATTTTAAGAAACATATTATCAAAGAATCAGAAGATAAATGATTTCATGAATTAATGGATAAAAGGCAGGTATAGAACGATTTTACTTTCCGAAGTTTTTTACAAAGGAATTCTTACAAATAAGATTCGGAAAGTTTTTATCGTGAATGGTTGCAAACCTTTGCAAGGTTTTTAGATAATTAAAATTCAGGAGCAATTATGCGAGAAATCAATGTTAAAGAAGTCATTCCAATTGTCAGAAAATTATGTCTTGATGCGAGTATTTATATTGGAGACGATGTCGTAAAAAAGCTTAAAGAATTTCAGGAAAAGGAAGTGTCACCCATCGCCAAAGAGATCATTTCCATAATTTTTGAAAATCAGAAACTCGCGGTTGAGAAGAAAATGCCGCTCTGCCAGGATACCGGAGTTGCGGTTATTTTTATCGAACTCGGACAGGATGTTAACCTTGTTGGAGGTGATTTTTATGAAGCCATTAACGAAGGAGTTCGTCAGGGTTATAAAGACGGATATCTGCGCAAATCGATGGTCGATGATCCGGTCATCGAAAGGAAAAACACGAAGGACAATACTCCGGCTCTAATTTATCTTGATCTTGTTCCGGGAGATAAGATCAAGATAACTCTGGCAGCCAAAGGCGGCGGCTCGGAAAATATGAGTGAAGTCAAGATGATGAAAGCTGCAGACGGAATCGAGGGAGTAAAGGATTTTGTCGTGGATAGAGTTCGCAGGTCAGGCGGAAATCCTTGTCCTCCGATCATTGTGGGAGTTGGTTTGGGAGGTAATTTCGAGCAAAGCGCTTTACTTGCTAAAAAATCTCTGCTCCGCTCTTTAGATAAAAAAAATCCTGATCCGAAATGGGCAAAAATCGAAGATGAAATTTTAGAAAGAATTAATAAACTCGGAATCGGTCCACAGGGATTAGGCGGAAGAACAACTGCCATCGCTGTCAATATTCTTTATAAACCCTGTCATATTGCTTCCATGCCGGTTGCCGTAAATATCCAATGTCATGTTCATAGACATAAAAGTGCGATTTTATAAGGAGAAACAATGACAAAAGAAATAAAATTACAAACTCCTCTCAAAGATAATGACTTGGAAGGATTACATATTGGTGACAAAGTCCTGATCAGCGGAACGATCTATACTGCTCGCGACGCTGCCCATAAAAGGCTGGTTGACCTGATTGCAGCCGGAAAAGAACTTCCTTTCGATATTCAAGGTCAGATCATCTATTTTGTTGGTCCATCTCCTGCCAGACCGGGAATGCCGATCGGTTCTGCCGGTCCGACCACGAGTTATCGGATGGATCCGTATTCACCGGTTTTATTGGATAATGGTTTGAAAGGAATGATCGGCAAAGGTCCGAGAAGCAAAGAAGTGATAGCTTCGATGATCAAGAATAAAGGAGTATATTTTGCTGCTATTGGAGGAGCTGCGGTTGTTATGGCTCAATCCATTAAAGAAGCAAAAGTTATTGCTTATGAAGATCTGGGACCGGAAGCAATTCGCGAATTGAAAGTTGAAAATTTGCCCTGTATTGTTGCTAATGATGTTTATGGGAACGATCTTTTTGATGAGGGAGTGAAGGAATATAGAGAAAATTGACGATTGTCGATTGAAGATTGACGAATGCTGATTGTTGAATGATGATTGAAGAAAAAAAAGAATGATGAAGATTGAAAAATCTAATAATAAAAAATCCAATATGAGACCCCATAATTTAGAAGAACTACTGATAAATTTTTCAGTTTCTATAATAGAATTTATCGATCAGATCCAAAATACAAAAGCAGGTAATCACCTTTCAGGTCAACTTCTTCGATCAGGTACTTCTCCGGCATTAAATTATGGTGAAGCTCAAAGTGGAGAATCCAAGAAAGATTTTATTCATAAGATTAAGGTTGTTCTAAAAGAATTAAGGGAAACCTATGTATGCTTGAAAATAATTAATAAAGCAAAACTACATGAATCAGAAGAAAAACTCAAAGCATTGTTACAAGAAAATAATGAACTTATTTCCATATTTGTGAAAAGCATAAAAACAGCACAGGGAAATTAGAATGATGATTAGTGATTGCAGAATGATGAAGATTGATTTTTTTCAACAATCAACAATCGGTGTTCATTATTCTTAAATCATAAAAAGAATATCGAATGATGATCAGTGATTGCAGAATGATGAAGATTGATTTTTTTCAACAATCAACAATCGGTGTTCGTTATTCTTAAATCATAAAATGAATATCGAATGATGATTAGTGATTGCAGAATGATGAAGATTGATTTTTTTTCAACAATCAACAATCGGTGTTCGTTATTATTAAATCATAAAAAGAATATCGAATGATGATTAGTGATTGCAGAATGATGAAGATTGATTTTTTTCAACAATCAACAATCGGTGTTCGCTATTC
>DRTC01000601.1 GCA_011372345.1 Candidatus Cloacimonadota bacterium | reverse complement strand
CTTCATTTCAAATCCTTGAAATTTTATTTGAACAATTCTTTTTTTTAAGATGTAAATGTCAAATATTAGATTTTAGTTTGTAGATTTCAGTTTGCCAAAGTCTGAAACTTTTTTAAATCGAGTCCTATTATTATATTTCCTTTTCAAAATAGGAATTATACTAAATTTATCTAGCATTATTGAAAATTCAACATCTTTTCGAAATCCCAATTCAGATAACTTTTTGGCATGATGGGAATCTAAAACACAATTCTCAATATCCTTTTTTGAAACTAAATTTAGTGCTTTTAAAATACTTCTATCCAAAAAGATGTTTTCATATTTAGAAAGGATCAAGGCAGAAGCTCCTGCAAAAGCATAATCTTCATCATTTGAAGTTGCTTCCGAAGCGGCTAAAACAAAGCAGATATCGAGTGTGTTTTCTAACGCAAATTCAAAAGCATATTTTGTGATAACATTAAGATTTAGGAACGAACCGATTAAAATCAAAGGTGATATCTTTGATGAAGAAAGTGTTTTTGGAAAATTGGTGGAAGAAAAGACAATGGTTTTATCTCTGACTTTTTCTTCTGAAATTTCTACAGGAGAATTTCCAAGATCAAAGTTTCTGATCTTAACACAATTTCTTTCACCCATTAGCAAGGCATTATTTTCTGATGCCAATTCAAAAGCTGTATGAATTTCCGTGGTGGGGATAATTGCTTTTGCTCCATAAAATAAAGCAGTTGTAATTGTTGAAGTTGCTCGCAGAATATCGACTAAAATTGCTATTTCTCTTTTTGTTGTCGAATTTTTTCGATTTGCTTCGATCAGTCTGATTTTCATTTGAAAAAAAACAATGGGACTATTTTGAATTATAGTCCCATTTATTATCGCATTTTGCTGTTTATTTTTTGAAAACCATGTCAACGACTGTTTTATCATTTCCACCCATACTTGACATCATTCCAAAAGGTTTGTCAGAACTTATCTCAACTTGGCAATCACCTGATTTTCCGGATAGTTGTTTCACGATATCGCAAGCTTGTCGAACTCCTGTTGCTCCGGTTGGATGTCCGTAACCGACCAAACCTCCGGTGGTATTGGTAGGAATAATTCCATCTAATTTTGTATTTCCGTCTTTGACGAAATCCGCTCCTTCTCCATATCCGACCAAACCTGCTGCTTCGACTGCCATCAATCCGGCAATTGTAAAGCAATCATGAACTTCCAGAACTCCGATATCTGAGGGTTTGATACCTGCTCGCTCTTGAGCCCTTTTGGCTGCGATTTCACAGGTTGAGAGCTTTGTCTTGTCTGGTGGAGGAGTTGTCAGATTATCCTGAACTTGAGCATAAGAAATAACTTCGACTGCATCTTTTTTATCGATCCCGATTTTCTTCAGACCTTCTTCCGAAGCGAAAATAATCGCAGCTCCACCATCAGATACTTTCGAGCAATCAAAAACATTTATAAATTCGCAGAATGCTTTTGGATTTGGTTTTGTCATTCCTGTTCCGAAAAGATCGGAATTTTTATTATGATATTCCTGTGATTCGGGATTTTTACGAGCATTTTCAACAGCATTTACATACCATTGTGCCATTCCTTCTCGAATTTTGTCATGCCCGAATTTTTCAAAGCAAGCTCCAGCTCTTTGTGAGAATTGATCCGGGAAAAAGTAAGCATGTCCGTCTTTTCTTTCTCCCGCAATCCAACCTGCTGCTGCCAGGTAATCCGCTCCGTAAATAGCTTTTACGGAATTTTGAACTTCGACTCCGATACATAAAACTACATCAGCCAAATCTGCCAGAATAGTTTTGATCGAAGTTGTTAAAGCCAATCCACCCGAATCGCAAGCTCCTTCAACTCTGGTACAAGGTTTGTATTGAAAGGTGGGATGAACATACGGAAAGAAACCACCCAGATTTCCCTGTTTGCAAAATCGAGCAGCAATGAAATTACCGATCACACCTTCGTCGATATTTTCCGGATTCTGAATTTGAGCGATGGAACCGAGTCCTGCTTCTTTAATATAATGTTCAAGTCCGGGACGAGGTTTTTTGGGATGAAATTCTTTTCTGCCTGTTCCCAAAGCAACAGTATAATATGGTGCGCATGCATATATTTTTTTTCTAAAATAATTCATCATTTCTCCTTTATATGAAATTATTTATCGGACCGTAAAGCCAGAAGAATCCGTTCATCAATACTTCATTAACTTCTTTTTCTGATTCTGCGACTCCGTCTTTGACCAGGTTCTCACCGATTTCTTTGGTTGCTTTCAGGAAATCGAGTGCTAAATTTGAACCGTAAGTATTTATCTCTTTCAGATGATCGAAATGGTTTCCGAGTTTTTCCATTTTCTGAGCATCCATCAATAATGCTCTCCATGGTGTAAATTTCTCTCCTGATGGATTGATCTTCTTATCGATCTCTGCTCTCCAGTCCTCATCGAACATGTGATATTTGCCTTCCTCGATGTTATAAACTCCAGCTGGACGATTTTTCTCATATTTGATGAAACCATCTTTTTGAGAACCATTCGGATTTTGTCCACCTGCGATTTTCTTATCCATAAATCGATTGAGCATGTCGCTGTTCAAGTGTTCGAGTTTAAGATGAGTTCTCATAACTCTTAGTAATGATTGGAAGACATCGAGTCCGACATAATCGATGAGTTGGAAGATTCCCATCGGACGCACCAGGAAATCCTGCGAAATCTTGTTCATAATATAAAGTGCACCGTGATAGCCGTATTCATCCTTGAGTTCTTCCACTTTGTTCATCGCATAAAGTCCGTCGCGGCTGAAATGTCCATTCCCGATAAATCCGGAAATATCTGCAGCCGGAACTAATTTTTTACGCAGTCTTTTCCCGAATTCCATTCCAATTTCTTTCAATTCATCGGTTGTGTCATCTGCATAAATGATTTCCACCAATTTCTGAATTACAGGTGGATTATAAAAATGATAACCGACTATCCTGCCATCGAGTCCAGCTTCTTTATCTAAAAATGAAATTGGAATACTGGAAGTATTGGTTAGAAAGAGAGTATCATCCGAACAGATTTCTTTAAGTTGCTTTAAGACCTTGATCTTGATCTCTTCATTTTCAAATATTGCTTCAAAAACCAGGTGGGAATTTTTTGCAATATTCGGATCTGTTGTGAAATTGATAAGTGCATAAGTGTCATCAACAAAGGCGTTTATGATCTCTCCGTTTTCAATCAGATCTTTTCTGTCAGCATAAATCGCTCGTAACGAGACAGTTGCTTTTTCTGCAGCTTTGAGAAGTTGAGCCTTCATATAGCTGCGAAGTCCGTCCAATGCTTTTTCAGTAATATCCACTAAATTCAATCTGAATATCCTCTCTTTGTATTCAGGTTTCAGTTTCAGTTTGGACATTTCCTGGGCAACGAGAACCGCGATCCCGCTTCCCATTTTTCCCGCTGCACCGATCACTGTTACATTTTGTAACCTTTCGTCTAAATTCATTTTTTCTCCTTTTTATAATAAATTTCTAAAATGCTAAAATTCCTAAAAAGTCGAATAGAAAAGTTTATGTACATTTTTTTTGAATTTAATGATTTTGATATTTTGATTTTTTTTAGCATTTTAGTTATTTAGCATTTTAGTTATTTAGCATTTTAGTTATTTGTCCATTTCGGTTTCCTTTTTTCCAGAAAAGCCGTCATACCTTCTTTAGCCTCCTCGGTTGAGAAGAGCATACTGAACGCTTCCATTTCATAAGAAATTGCTGTTGTCAGGTTGGAATCGATCCCGCGATTGATCACGGTTTTGGAAACTTTAACGGCTCTAGGTCCTACTGCAATTATTTTCTTTGCCAGATTTTCAGCTGCTTCCATTAAAGCTTCCGGACTGACGACTTGATTCACCAAACCGATCCTCAAGGCTTCATTAGCATCGATAATATCACCGGTAAAGATCAGTTCTTTTGCTTTTCCGATTCCGACTAATCTGGGAAGTCTTTGCGAACCGGCGTGTCCGGGAATAATCCCGAGTTTAACTTCCGGTTGCCCGAGTTTTGCTTTTTCGGAAGCGATCCTGATATCGCATGCCATCGCGATTTCACAACCCGAACCGAGAGCAAAACCGTTGATTGCTGCGATCACAGGTTTTTCCATATTTTCCATAAAAGCCAGAACTCGCTGACCGATCTGACTGTATTCACGGGCATCAAGAGAACTCATTTTTGATAATCGTGAAATATCCGAACCGGCAACAAACGATTTTCCTTCTCCAGTCAAAATTATCACCAGAATTTCTGCGCTTTTGTTGAAATCCAACAACGCTTTTTCCACTTCCAGAACTGTCTCAATATTCACGGCATTGAGAACTTCCGGTCGGTTGAATTTGATGTAACCGATCTTCTCTTTTTGTTCAACAATTAAGTATTTGTAATCCATATTTTCCTCCGTTTATTTTATTCTAATTCTACTATTACTTGAAGAGCATCCACCTGTTCACCTTCCTTCCCATTAATGCTTTTAATGATCCCATCGCGGGGAGCAGGAAGCTCATTCTGCATTTTCATCGCTTCTACGATAGCAAGGGTGTCTCCGGATTTGACTTTGTCCCCAACAGCAACCGGAATTTTTACGAGTAATCCGGGCATTGGAGAAACAATACTATCACCTTTTTGTTGCTTTCCGGATTTCGATTTTGAAGAGACATCTCTTTCGAGTTGGAGAGTATAGTTCTCTCCATCTATAGAAAGGAATATCTGTTCTTTTTCAGCTGCGTAAAAGATGTTATAAGTCTTTCCTTTATGTTTGAATGAAACCAGGTTTGATTCAATTTCTACTTTTGAAATATTGTATTCCTGATTATCATCGATCTGAAATTTATAAAACTCATCTCTTTCTTCAAAATTGACTTTATGAGTTTTTTCCAAAAAGTTAAACTTTTGTTCCATATTTATTCCTTTTCATATCATTGAAATAAAATGAAATCACTGAAATAAACTGAATATATTGAATAATTTTTTTCATTATTCTGTTTTCAGTTTTCCTCAATTCATTCAGTCTATCTCAATGAATCATTTCAATGAATTTCATCTAACTCGATGAACAGATTTCCCAATGACCCAATTCCTGCCAGGGAGTAGTTTTTGTAGAAAATTGTGTAACTTGAACTTCTTTCTTCTTCTTAACTGCAAGTTTGCTTGTTAGGGAACCTGCAATCAAGGCAAGATCAAGATTTTCGTGCATCGGAAGCAGGATTTTTTCATTGTTATCAATAAAATGTGTATCGAAATTTCCTGCGATAAATTTTTCATTTTTTATGATCCTGCTCAAATAAGCAATGTTGGTTTTAATACCGAGAATGATATAATCCTTTAGAGTTTCCACAATTCTTTTGATCGTTATCTCGCGGTTTTCCGACCAGACAATTAATTTGGAAAGAATAGGATCATAATGTGGGGGAACATTCCAGCCTGTAAAAATACCTGAATCGACGCGAATTCCCGGACCTTGCGGTTCGGATAAAAAATGGATCTTTCCTGGAGACGGCACAAAATTATTATCCGGATCTTCCGCGTAAATTCGAGTCTCGATCGCGTGTCCGTTCTGTTTGATCTGTTCCTGTGAAAGTTGGAGTTTCTCTCCTGCTGCGATCAAAATCTGCTGTCTGACCAGATCGACTCCTGTTACCATTTCAGTGATCGGATGTTCGACCTGAATTCGAGCGTTGACTTCCAGAAAATAGAAATTCTTATTCTTATCAAAAAGAAATTCGACAGTGCCAGCGGTTGTATATCCGGATGCATCGATCACTTTTTTTGCTGCTTCTCCCATTTGCTGCCGTTTCTCATCTGTCAAAGCAGGAGAAGGAGTTTCCTCGATTATTTTCTGATGCCTTCTCTGAATTGAACATTCCCGTTCGAAAAGATGAACACAATTCCCGAAATTATCCCGTAAAACCTGAAACTCGATATGACGCGGTTGTACGATATATTTTTCCAGGTAAATGGAATCGTCACCAAACGAACTCAAGGCTTCCCGTTGACTGATAGCAATACTTTTTTCGATGTCTTTTTCATGATAGACAACTCGCATTCCTTTCCCACCGCCGCCCATCGATGCTTTGATCATCACCGGGTAACCGACTTCTTTCGCTGCAGCTTTGAATTTGTCCAAATCCGTGCTCGTCATTTCCATACCTGGAATGATGGGAACACCAACTTTTTTTACAGTATTTCGCGACGCAACTTTATCAGCCACGAGATTTAGAGTTTTAGAACTCGGTCCGATAAAAATAATTCCAGCATCTTCGCAGGCTTTAGCAAAAATTTCATTTTCTGCTAAAAAACCATATCCGGGATGGATCGCTTCCGAATTTGTTTTGCGAGCTGCATCCAAAATCGCTTCAATATTCAAATAACTGGAAATTGCAGGAGAATCACCAATCCAAACCGTCTCATCCATAAAACGAAGATGAAGCGATTTCTTATCGATTTCGGAGTAAACTCCAACGGTTGAAATCCCCATTTCTTTACACGCTTTTGCAACTCTGATCGCGATTTCACCACGATTTGCTATTAATACTTTTTTGAACATATATTTTCCCTAACTGCGAATGAACGCTAATAAACGCAAATTCTTGTTTTATTTATTTTCGCGTGTTTCGTGTATTTCGCGGTTTCCTTTTTATTCTATCCAATCTGGTTTCCTTTTTTCAAAAAAGGCATTCATTCCTTCCTGACCTTCGTCTGAAATTCGCATTTTGGAGATAACATCTGCGGTAAAATCTCCAGCTTCTATTAAATCCATTTCAGGAACTTTACTCAACAAGTCTTTGCACATTCCAATCGCTTCCGGTCCGCTGGTGATAAGTTGTTTGGTGATTTTTCCTGTAAATACATCCATTTCTTCGAGGGGAACTACAAAGTTTATGAGTCCTGATTTGCAGGCTTTATCTGCTGATAATCTTTCTCCGGTCAGGAAGAATTCCCGGCAACGACCTTCCCCGCATTTTTTCACAACATAAGGAGAAATACATGCCGGAACAAGCCCCAGTTTAACTTCACTGAAACTGAATTTTGCTTTTTCAGCAGCGATTGCAATATCACAAACAGCCACCAATCCGGTTCCACCGCCGATCGCTGCTCCATTCACGAGACAGATCGTCGGTTTTTTAATAGAATACATTTTGAAGAACATTTTGGAAAGAGCAAGCGAATCCTCCAGATTTTCCTCATAAGAAAAATCCTTCATTTTCTTCATCCATTTCAGATCTGCTCCGGCACAAAATGATTTTCCATTTCCTGTCAGGATAATTACTCGAACATCATCATTATCCTTTAAATCTTCAAAAACTTCCGTTAGTTCGGAAATCATTGTATCGTTGAAAGCATTATGGATTTCAGGACGGTTCAAAGTTATGTATGCGATTTTGTCTTTTTTTTTGAGTTGGATTGTTTTAAAATTCTTATTCATATTATTCCTTTATATTCATGATGAAATTATTTATTTTTTTATATTTTAATTATTATTTAATCGCAAATTCGATCTTCTTTTTCATAGTTTTAGCTATTTTTTCAAGAGTTTTCAAAGTTGGATTACATTTTCTCGGATTTTCCAATTTTTGATAAGCCTGATATGAAATTCCTAATTTTTTTGCAATTTCAATTTGTGACTTATTTG
>DRTC01000600.1 GCA_011372345.1 Candidatus Cloacimonadota bacterium | reverse complement strand
CTACAGAAGAGATCGAGAAGATGATCTATCCGGTTGGATTTTATAAAAATAAAGCGATTCATTTAAAGAAGTTTCCAGAAGTGCTGGAAAAAGAATTCAACAATAATATCCCGGATGAGATCGACAATTTGATCAAGCTTCCCGGAGTAGGAAGAAAAACTGCAAATTTAGTGCGAGCAATTGCATTTAAGAAATCAGCAATTTGCGTTGATACTCATGTTCACCGGATTTCTAATCGTCTTGGATATGTAAAAACGAAAACTCCGCTGGAAACAGAAATGGTTTTAAGGAAAAAACTTCCTGAAGAATACTGGATTATGTATAATTCATACTTGGTTTCCTTCGGTCAGAATCACTGTTTTCCCAGAAATCCAAAATGCTCGAGTTGTGTGATTTATGATGAATGTAAACGAGTTGGTGTTCAGACGAAATATGAGAAAAAGTAATTTAATTTTTTGTGTATTTCGTATGTTTAACGATTAGAGAAATGAAAATCATCTCATGGAATGTCAATGGTATAAGAGCGGTTTTAAAGAAAAATTTTTTAGAATATCTGGAAAATGAAAATCCTGATATTTTAGCGATCCAGGAAACAAAGTTGCAGGAATCTCAAATCCCGATTGAAATAAAAGCACTTCAAAATTATCACATTTATTGGAGTTTTGCGGAAAGAAAAGGATACTCAGGAGTTGCATTATTCTCAAAACAAAAACCGAGTTATGTTTCATATTCGATCGGGGAAGATAGATTTGATAATGAAGGTCGAGTCATTATTACTGAATTCGAGAATTTCACCTTGTTAAATTGCTATTTTCCCAATGGACAAATGAGTGACGAAAGATTGAAATTCAAACTCGCTTTTTATGATAAAATGCTTGAAAAAATGGAAGAGATCAGGAATTCGGGAAAAAATTTAATTATTTGCGGTGACTATAACACAGCACATAAGACGATTGATCTGGCAAATCCCAAAGAAAACGAGAAGTATTCTGGATTCTTGCCGATTGAAAGAGCCTGGCTGGATAAATTAGTCGAGAATAATTGGATCGATACTTTCCGTTATTTTGACCAACGACCTGATCAATATTCCTGGTGGACATATCGCTTCGGTGCGAGACAACGAAATATCGGTTGGCGAATCGACTATTTCTTCGTTAATAAGGAATTTATCCCAAAAGTAAAAAACGCATTCATCCAACAGGAAATTATAGGATCTGATCATTGTCCGGTTGGGATTGAGATATAAAAATAAAGGAAATGTATGAAAACTAAAGAAATTGATATTCTTGATATATTATTGATTTTAGCAAAACATAAATGGTTTATCATTATCACAACTTTGATTGTTTCTATTGCAGCGGTTGTTTACAGTTTATTAGCGACTCAATATTGGGTTTCAACTGCAACTATTTTACCAGCACAAGAGCAGAGAAGTCAATTACCTTTTGGCAGTTCATCATTGTTAGGACTCGGTTCATCTTTACTTGGAGGTTCTTTTCAAACTCAAGGGATGGATCTCATAACAATTATGAATAGTAGAACTTTTGCTGAAGATGTGGTAAAAAAGTTTAATTTAATAGAATATTTTGAAATTGAGGACTCAGATACTTTAGTGG
>DRTC01000599.1 GCA_011372345.1 Candidatus Cloacimonadota bacterium | reverse complement strand
TTGTAAAATTAGAAAATGGAGTAAAACTAACAACTCAAATTGTGGACTGTGATCCGGAAAAACTGGAAATCGGAAATGAGGTTAAACTCGTTTTCAGGAAAGTCCAAAAAGAAGGAAAAACAGGAATTTTACTTTACGGTTATAAAGCAGTTTTAGCCTGATATATTTCAATCAATCCTGATTGAGAAAAAGTAAAATCTTTTAATCATCTAAAATCCAGTCAAGAACTTGAAACAAAGTATTTGACTGGATTAGTTGATTTATATTTATGAATAAAATGCAAGTTGAGAGGTTATACCTTTAATGATATCAAAAAAAGATAAACAAACAATTATAAAATACTCAAAAAAATATGATCTCGGAAAAGTAATACTATTTGGTTCTTCCAAAGATAAGAAAAACGCAAACGATATCGACATTGGAATCAAAGGAATAAAATCGGAGAAGTTTTTTGATTTTTGTTGGGAAGTTTATCGTGATCTCTCGAAACCTGTCGATATCATTGATTTGAGTGAAAAATCACTGTTTAACCAACTTGTTGAAAGAGATGGATTAGTGTTGTATGGTTAATGTTAAAGAAAAAGTTTATGCTGAATTTGAATTTATCGAAAAAATTCTCAAAGAATTAGAGATAGCAAAAGATAATCCTGACAAAGAACTTGTGGTTATAGTTGGAATTAGTGCTTATCTTCAAAATATTTATATGGGAATCGAAAATATATTAAAACAACTATTGAAGCATAAAAGAATTCCAATTCCCAACACTTCAACCTGGCATAAAGATTTAATAAATTCAGCCATTAGAAATAAAATCATCAAGGAAGATACGGCAAATAAAATCGGAAAATATCTATTCTTTCGTCATTTTTTCACTCATGCTTATAGTTTTCAAATCGATGAAGATAAACTTAAAACCTTTAATAGAAAATATCCCTGAAATATTTTCTGATTTCAAAATAGACATTGATAGTTTTTTATCAAAGTTAGAAAAAAATAATCAATAAATTTTATAGGAAAAATTTATGTACAAAATCGAATCCAAAATAAACACGAACAGTCAATCTTTCATAGAAAACACAAAATCTATGGAAAAAGCTGTTGATGTCTTAAAGGAACGCCTTTCTCTAATCAGGAAAGGTGGTCCTGATTATATGCATGAAAAGCATAAAAAAAGAGGGAAACTTTTTGTACGAGATAGATTAAGCTTACTTCTTGATCCTGATACTCCGTTTCTGGAATTAAGTTCTCTCGCTGCCTGGGATATGCATGAAAACCAACATCCATCTGCTGCAATTATTACCGGGATCGGAGTTGTGAAAAACCGGGAAGTAATGATCATTGCTCATGATGCAACTGTCAAAGGTGGAACATATATTCCGGAAACGATCAAAAAACATATCCGCGCTCAGGAAATTGCGATTGAAAATAGACTTCCCTGTATTTATCTGGTTGATTCCGGAGGGATATTTCTGCCGCAACAAGTCGGAACATTTCCCGATAAAGAGCATTTCGGCAGAATTTTCTATAATCAGGCGAGGATGTCTGCAGAGAATATTCCGCAAATTTCTGTTGTGTGCGGATTCTGTACTGCTGGAGGAGCATATCAACCGGCGATGAGCGACGAAGTTGTGATCGTGAAAGGAATTGGAACGATTTATATTGGCGGACCACCTTTAGTCAAAGCAGCAACCGGAGAGATCGTCACTGAAGAAGAATTAGGTGGAGCAGATGTTCACAGCCGCATTTCCGGAGTCGCTGACCATTTTGCAGAAACCGATGAGCAGGGAATCGAGATCACCAGAAACATTGTTGAAAATATTACTTCCAACCAGAAATTTCCTTTAGAAAGATCCCAACCGGAAGAACCTACTTACGATCCGAAAGA
>DRTC01000598.1 GCA_011372345.1 Candidatus Cloacimonadota bacterium | reverse complement strand
ATTGCATAATGCCCAATCATATTCATATTTTAATGAGACCAATGAAGATTGAAAACGAAAATAAATTTTACGAGTTAAAAGATATAATGTATAGTCATAAACGATTTACGGCAAGAGATGCGAATAAAATTTTAAACAGAAAAGGTGATTTCTGGTATCGAGAATTTTATGATCATTATATCAGGAATGAAAACGAATTTAGAAATGTCCTTCGCTATATTTATCATAATCCTGTGAAAGCGGGATTGGTTTCTAAACCTGAAGATTGGAGATTCAATAAAATAATGGAATTGTAAAAACCATCGGGACGCTGGTGATACTGTAACCCCGTCGTCTCGACGGGAAAAAAAGAAACCATCGGGACGGTGGTGATACAGCAACTCCGTTGTTTCGACGAGAAAAAATGAGACCACCGGGACGGTGGTGGTACAGGAGAGAAAATGAGTAGATTCAAATGGTGTTTTGTCATCATTATAATCCAGATAATTGCATCTTTATATCTTGGATTATCATTGTCGGAAGATGTAAAAATTCCCTGTCACTGGAACATCAAAGGTGAAATTGACGGATATTATGGAAAGTGGACAGGATTACTTCTTTTTCCCGGAATAAGCATAGCAATGTTGCTGCTGCTGATCGCACTTCCGTATATTTCCGTTCGCTATAAAAACGCACGGGAAAGGTTTGACAAAGTAATTCCGAATTTAGCCACGATCATCATCTTTTTCTTTGCAGGTTTTCATGTTTATACGATCCTGCTGGCAAAAGAAATATTGAATCCCAGCGGAAATATGATCTTTTACCTGATTGGCTTGATGTTCATTTTATTGGGAAATCTCCTTCCGAAAATTCCTTCCAACTTTTTTGCCGGAATCCGTACTCCTTGGACTTTATCTTCGGAAAATGTGTGGAGAAAAACGCATCGTTCAGGTGGGATCAGTTTTGTTTTGGCAGGTTTTCTAATGATCTTGATCCCACTTCTCTGGAAAAATTCACAAACATCTTTGGTTGTGATGTTCATTGTGGTTATGGCAATTGTATTGTATCCGGTTTTGTATTCTTTTATTTTGTATAAGAAGGAAGGAAAATAATTTTTTAGTGATTGATATTTTGCGTTATAAGACACTTTAGAGAGAATTAATTTAATTTTTGAATAGGTGGGTATCTTTTTTCTTGACATATACTACACCTGTAGGAACTTTGCCACAGAAGTAGGAGAACAGAAATGAAGAAATTAAATATCAGCAACCTGGAATGGGAAATTTTACGAATTACATGGCAGAAAGGAAAAATCACGGTAAAGGAAATTTCCAAAGCACTTTCCAAACCGAATAAAAGAGCCTATACAACGATCCAGACTTATATGGAACGAATGGTCGAGAAAGGATTTCTAACCAAAGAAAAGATCGGATTGGTGAATTTTTATAAAGCGATCGTCAGAGAAAAAAATCTCATAAATAAAGAAATTTCCAAATTTACACAAAATGTTTTCGCAGGTTCGTATTCCAATTTGGCAGCATATCTTTTTGATGCGCACAAACTTGATAAAGAAGATATCGAGATGATCAAAAAAATGATCGCAGAAAAGGAGAACGAAAATGATTGATACAATTTCAAATCTCTGGTTTGATTTCTTCCTGAATAATTCGCTCCAACTCCTGATATTTTTTGGAATTATCTATTTTGTCGCATTTTTATTCAGGAAAAGTTCTCCTCTTTTTCTATTTTATTTATGGACATTCGTTTTTTTGAAAGCAGTTCTTCCACCCAGAATTAATTTACCTGTTTTTTCTGAAACTGTGCTATTTTCAAAAAATATTCTTCCCCAATTTTTTGTTTCAAGTTCAGAATCATCTTCGTCATTTCCCTATAAAACAGTTTTATTTTTTAGTTGGTTATCTGTTGTTCTGTTTTTGCTCATCCGTCAAACAATCCTGGAAAAAAATCTGAACAAAAAACTTTCGGATTCAACAGAAGCAGACTTTTCGGATATTTTATCCAAACTAAAAACAAAAATGAAGATTAATAAAGAGATTAAGATTTATTTGTCGGAAAATATTTCTGTTCCTTTGACCCGTTCATTTTTGAAACCGAAAATATTTTTACCTGTGAAAGCAAAAGATTGGAATTTTACCGAACTTAATGCCGTCATCGCTCACGAATTGGCTCATATAAAGCGAAAAGATATTATTTTTTTGATTTTTGAAACGCTGATAAATGTCTTATACTTTTTCCATCCGCTTATCTGGTTTGCGAGAAATCGATTAAGTTTGCAAAGAGAAAAGGTCTGTGATGAAATGGCGATGAGAGCGAGCCGAGAAAATTCACTTGCTTATGGAAAATGCGTTTTAGCAAACTTGGAAAATTGTTTAGTTCTTAAAACGAGATTTGCTTTTATGAACGGTTTCGTTTTT
>DRTC01000597.1 GCA_011372345.1 Candidatus Cloacimonadota bacterium | reverse complement strand
GTTTTTCTTATTCTTTTTAATTATCATCCAGGTAATTTTATTCATCAATTCCTGGCAGGCAAAAATTGCCTGGTTTTCAACGAGCGAACCTTTTAGTAACCAGGTATTCACGACTATCTTAGGATTTTTCATCAAAACAATATTTTTATCATTTGGGCTGGCTGTAATTGCTGCTTTGATCCCTAAATGGCAGGTAAAAACAACTCCTTCCAAAGATATTCTTCCTGCTTTCGGCTGGAGCGGAATCATCATCGGAATTGCTGTTGTGATCGGTTTATTCGCTCCTTCTCTGGAACCATATAAACCATCAATGTTATCCTGGGAAACAACTCTTCCCCTGTTGGATTCGGCACTGAATCCATTGATCAACTATATTGTCTACACTTTGCTGGTGATGTTCGTTTTCACTTTGATCGGAAATCTAACCGGAAACTGGACAAAAAAGAAATTTTTAGGAATTCTCTTTTTCTTCCTGATTTCTTTAATTTATACAGGAAACAGGTTTTTGCAGATTTTCACAGCCTCTGCTATTTTGTACTGGCTCGCTTCTACAATTTTGATGACTCTTTTATTGATTTTTATTTATCGGAATTATGCCCGATATGCTCTTTCTTCCATTCCAATATTAATGAGCACTATTTATCTTTTCAGAATATTAAAGAAAGGATTGTATCTTGCTTATCCAACTGCTTTATTCGGAAGTATTATCGGAGCAATTATCATTATTTTGTTTGGGCTTTACTGGTCAAAAAAGATGTATCACGCTCCTCTGAAGCGTTGACAGAAAGAGTCTCCGACTCTATGATCAAACGATTGAATCGGAGATTCAAAATTAAACGGAATGGAATTCCGTGATACGAAACTTGCCAAATTTCCAAAATTTGACAAGTTTGGATAAACTGGAGGAATTATGAAAAAGATTTGTATTTTACTGTATCGGAATTTCAATGTTTTTTTAAACCTTCAAGGTTTGACAAACCTTGAAGGTTTGAATCAATCAATTCACCAAGTTATGTTCTTTGTAATCTCATTATCAATTTTACTTTCCGCAGATCCACCCCCGACTTTCGATCTCCGAGATGTTGACGGAGAAAATTTTGTAACATCAGTAAAAAGTCAAACCGGTGGAACCTGCTGGACACATGGAGCAATGGCAGCGATGGAAGGAAACCTGCTCATCACAGAAAATTGGGCAAATGCCGGAGAAAACGGAGAACCTAATCTTGCTGAATATCACCTCGATTGGTGGAATGGTTTCAACCAACACAACAATGATGATACGGATCCTCCGACAGGTGGTGGTTTGGAAGTTCACCAAGGTGGAGATTATCGCGTTACATCCGCATATTTATCGAGAGTAGAGGGAGCAGTTCGTGATATCGATGGACAATCATACAGCACTCCGCCGGATAGAACAAGTTCGAGTTATCATTATTATTATCCCCGAAATATCGAGTGGTTCGTTGCAGAAACAGATTTGAGCAATATCAATACCATCAAAAATAAGATCATGGAAGAAGGTGTGCTGGGAACTTGTATGTGTTACGATCCATCATTCATCAACGGACAATACGAGCATTATCAACCGCCAACCAGCACTTTAGACCCGAATCATGCAATTGCCATTATCGGTTGGGATGATAACCGCGTAACAGATGCTCCAAATCCCGGAGCCTGGTTAGTGAAGAATAGTTGGGGAACAAGTTGGGGTTACAACGGTTATTTCTGGATTTCCTATTATGATAAACATTCGTGTCAGCATCCTGAAATGGGAGCGATCTCTTTTCAGGATGTCGAACCATTTGCCTACGAAAATGTTTATTATCACGATTTTCATGGATGGCGGGATACTTTTACGGAAGCTTCTGCGGTCTTCAATAAATTTACTGCCGAAGACGATGAACTATTGGAAGCTGTAAATTTCTTTACTGCTGCTGATAATGTAAACTATATCGTCAGGATTTACGATCGTTTTGAAGGAGGAATTTTATTGGATCAACTTTCTTCCGAAAGCGGAACACTCGCATATACAGGTTTTCATACGATAGATTTGGAAACACCTGTAACGCTAACCGAAGAAGATGAATTTTATATTTACCTCTTTCTTTCTGACGGTGGATTTCCCTTTGATAGAACTTCCGATGTTCCGGTTTTGTTAGGAGCAAATTACAGAACTATCGTTGAATCTTCAGCAAATGCAGGCGAAAGTTATTATCGCGTCGGTTCAAATTGGTATGATCTTTTCGATCATAATTTCAGTGATCCGAGTTGGGATGAAACTGCTAATTTCTGTTTGAAGGGACTTTCCTCCACAACAGGTCTGAAAGTAACTCCTGAAGATGATTTCCAACCTGAAGGAATGTTTGGAGGACCGTTCTCTCCAAACAGCAAAATATATACTTTGGAAAATAAATGCAATTATCCAATCTCTTATGAAATAACCAAAAATCCTGATGTAGATTGGATCACATTTACAGGAAATATTTCCGGAACAATTCAACCTGCTCAAACAACCAATATCACAGTTGAAATCAATAATAATGCGAATATCCTTGAAAACGGAGCACATTCTGCAACTATCAAATTTTCCAATCTAACCGACCATCTTGGAGATACTACTCGCGAAGTAAATTTAATCGTGGGAGAATCTTCCGTCAGGTATGAATGGCTTCTGAACAGCGATCAGGGTTGGACAACCGAACCGGATTGGGAATTCGGTCAGCCAACCGGAAACGGCGGACAACATGGAAATCCTGATCCAACCAGCGGTCATACCGGAACCAATGTTTACGGCTACAATTTGAACGGAGATTATCCGAACTACCTTGCTGAAAAACATCTGACCAGCAATGCCATCGATTGTTCCGCTCTTTATAATGTTCATCTGAAATTCCGGCGTTGGCTGGGAGTCGAGCAACCTGCTTATGATCATGCTTATGTTCGGATCAGTAATGACGGAACGAACTGGACAACTGTCTGGCAGAATACGGAAGAAATTACCGACAATTCGTGGACTCAAATGGACCTGGATATTTCGGATATTGCAGACAATCAGGAAACCGTTTATCTGCGTTGGACAATGGGTTCGACCGATGTCGGCTGGCAATATTGCGGTTGGAATATCGATGATATTCAAATCTATGCAGTCGGTGGATTCCCGGCAAAAATCACAGACCTGACCATTTCCTGGAATGAATCGAATATCGAACTGAACTGGTCCGCAGTAAACGGAGCAACATCCTACAAAGTTTATGCTTGTGATAGTCCAGATGGCGTGTTTATTGATGTTACAGATGATGGAATTTTGAATGGAACGAGCTGGACGATCCAACCTTCCGAAATGATGAAATTTTATTATGTTACGGCTGTGAATGAGAGAGGGAGAGAATAGAAAGAATATTGTTATTCCATTCTTATAGTAATTTTTTTGCTCACGGATTCTAACGGATTAAACGGATAAGAAAATTTAAATCGAGTAATTGGAACAAAAAGAAAATAAGTCCTTTGCGTCTCTGCGTCTTTGCGGTTAAACATTTTCGCGTTTTTCGCAACTTTCGCGGTAAAAAATAAAATAAAATTTGACATCATATCCTTTCTGATTATCTTGGTTAGTGAACATTAACTATGGAGGAGAAAATGACGATGACCGAAAGGCAGAAACAGATCGTCGAGGTAGCGGTCAAATTGATCGCAGAGCACGGCATTCAGTATCTGACGATCAAGCATATTGCAGCAGAAATCGGTGTTTCCGAACCGGCTCTTTATCGTCATTTCGATAGTAAGTTGGATATTCTGAAAGCGATGATCGGTTCTTTTCAATTATCGATGCAGCCTGCTTTTGAAAAGCAAAAAGCAAAAATAAATTCTCTTGAAAAGATCGAAGCATTTATGCTGGAACATTTCAGGATATTCAATCTCAATCACGATTTTGCCAAAGTGATCTTCTCCGAATCAAATTTCCGGAACGAGGAAGTTCTGATGACCTCGCTCAATAAAATGATGAACAATTCGAGACGAATGTTGGAAGATATTATAATTACCGGTCAAAGAAAAAATGAAATTCGAGATGATGTTAGTTCTATCAGTTTATCGAGAATGCTTATCGGTTCGATGCGATTCCTGGTAACTCAATGGAGTATGTCCGGAATGATCTTTGATCTGGAGAATGAAGGCAGACAACTTTGTGAAGATATAAAGAAATTAATGAAAGAAGGATAAATTTTTTTGCCAACAAATGTTAGTAAATACTAACTACAAAGAACTTCTGATTGTCGAAAGACATCCGAATGTTCTGAACCGGTAGAGAACATAACTTCTGATTTAAAACCTTAAAGGTTTGGCAAACCTTGAAGGCTTGTTCCAAATTCCGATAAAATAAATTACAACTTTCAGAGGTGTTTTGCACTCTCGGAAGTTGAAGGAGAGAAAAAATGCAAAAACTGTTAAGTAAAATTCTGAAATATCCCAAAATAGCGCTGCTAATTATTCTGGTGATTTCGGCTGTATTTTTCGTAACAATGAAGAAGAACAGCAGGATGGAAACCGATCTCGATAAGTATATGCCGCAAAATCATCCTGCTTTTGTTTACAGCGATAAAGCGGAAGAAATATTCAATATTAAAGACGGGATCATCATTGCTGTCGAAAATAAGAACGGTATTTACAACAGCGGAACTTTACAGAAAATAAAAGATCTCACCAAAAAATTGGGAAAAATGAAGGAGATCGATAAAGGCGATGTAACTTCGCTTTATACAG
>DRTC01000596.1 GCA_011372345.1 Candidatus Cloacimonadota bacterium | reverse complement strand
TGCCTGATCCGCGGATCTCCGGCTTTGTTCAAACTATCATAATAAAAATATGCAATAATTAGACTAATAATGGAAAATACGACCATTATGAGAATTAATTTTTTACTGCTTGATCTTATATTAAAAATTTCTTTGAGCATAGATTATAATCCTGAAAGAAAAAAATCAGGCATAACACCTGATTTTTTTCTATATTGTTTTTTAATCTGTATCTATTTAAGAATGAACTTTCTCAACCAGGAATTTCCTGATTTCTAAAGGAGTTTCTTCGGTAAGTTTCGAGACAATAATATTCGTCAGGATTGCCAGAGGAGCTCCGATCCAGGCAAAATACCAGGCTCCCAGCCAATACGAAACAAACGAATGGAAAGGCAGTGTTGCTCCGGCTTTTCCAGCCACAAAATAAGTGAGAGAAATTGCCGTTATGAAAAGACCTACAGCCAATCCGGAAATTGCTCCTTTTTTATTTGAACCGCTCCACCATATTCCTAATAAGAACAATGGAAAGATCGTGCAGCCTGCGAGTGAAAACGCTAAAGCAACAAGTTGTCCGATCAATGCTAATTTTAACATCGCCAGGAACATCACGATTATAGCCATCAACACAGTTGCAAATCGAGCCATTCTCAGTTGAGTTTTCGGGTCTGCTTTCGGATTGATCACTTTGAAATACAGATCATGCGAGAAAGCCGAAGAACCAGCAACTAATAATCCCGAAACAGTTGAAAACGCTGCTGAAACTCCACCTGCTGCGAGAAGTCCGACGATCAAAGGATTAATATCTCCAAGTTGAGCCGTATAGACAACGATCGCATCTTTGGCTAAAACTCCGATTTCAGGATCAGCAGAAAGGATCTTTCCAAATGCCGAAAATACAGGAGCACTCCAATAAAGAATGCAAATAAAAAATAATCCCCAGACAACCGACCATCTTGCATCTCGCGCTTTGGGAACAACATAAAATCTCTGGATAACATGCGGCAGTCCGGCTGTTCCGATCATCAGCGAGAAAGTTATTGCTATCCACTGAAAGAAAGTTTTTCCTGTAGCCGGATCCCAGGGCATAGCATATTCCGGACTCGGTAAAATGGCAAAGTCATGTCCGAACGAGTTTACCAGATTTGTTGTTTCCGGAGCAGGAATTCCCTGCACAATATCCGTTACAACTGCTCCATAACCGATTTCAGGAACAATCCAGAAATAATCGAATTTATATGTTAAGATAAAAAGTGGGATCAGAAATGAGATGATAATGATCACATACTGGATCTGCATATTTTTTGTCACACCGAGCATTCCGGAAATCAAAGTATATGTAAGAACCACAGAACTTCCAATAATGACAGCCCACATATAATCGATTCCCATTACCCATTTGAACATCAGACCGATACCTCCGAATTGACCCACACAATACGAAATTGAGATCAATATTGCCACAACAGCAGAAGTCGCTCTCAAACCAGTCGAATAATATCTGTCACCGATAAAATCAGGAGCAGTATATTTACCGTATTTCCTGATCTGACCTGCCATTAAGATCAATAACAGAACATATCCGCCGGTCCAACCAACAACGAAAGCCAGTCCGTGATAACCTGATCCATACATCAAGGCTGCCATTCCCAGGAAAGAGGCAGCGCTCATCCAATTAGAGGCAATTGCCATTCCCGAACCAACTCGTGAAACACCTCTTCCCGCTGCATAATAATCAGTGGTGTCTTTTGCCCGAAAGAATAATCCAACTAAAACAAAAAGAACCAGGATTGAGATTAAAATGATCGCCGGTCCAACCTTGAAACTACCTTCCAAAGCAGTGGCATTGGATGCAAATAAAAAAGTAGCTAAAAGTAATAATAATAAAGATATTGAAATTTTTTTCATTTGTTTCTCCTTTTAGCTTTTTTCATTAGTGCCGAGTTTTGTATGGACCCTATCGATCAGGAAGCAGTAAATCCAGCATAAAGCAACGAACATAACCAGTAAAAATATTGCTGTGTAGAAATAATGAAATGGGAATCCCAAAAAATTCGTATCTGTCAAAACCGATCGATTGTGAATAAGATATAATTTCATAATATTCGGTAATTTTTCTTTGTTCTCTGGTTGGAACACTTCCATTTCCGCTGCTGAAATAACAAGCGGCAACAATTTTGCTTTCAGACTATACGGTTTCAGATTCAGTAAAGGTGCAATCCTATCGATGATATTTGCTTTTGCTTGTAAATATTCATTGTCTTGTAATGATCGAATATTTTCCTTTTTCTTTTCGAAATCTGCAATCTCCTTCCTGAATATTTCCTTTCCCTCTTCAGGTATCAGATCATAAACCGTTGAACTGACAGCATTGATCAATACTGTTCTATTACCAGGATCAGAAATCAATACGGATTTCCCCAGAACCGATAGTACGGAATTCGCAAAATCGACCTTTTCCTCTTGTGTTGCCATTCCGAGTTCGACATTTTTCCAAACTTTCTCGAAAGTTTTCAGGGAACTTTCAGGAACAGGTTTTTGCATAACTCGCAGCAAAATTTGGAAGCCAAAAATTGCTACCGCCCAGATGATCACTAACAAAACAACTAAATTTCTGTTTGTTCTCGAGAGAGCAGTTGTGGGTTTGAAAAAACTTATCCTGTAGTCATTTTTCTTTTCCACTTGTTTCTCCTTATTTTTTTTTGAAATCATTATTATCTCGTTCCCAAACTCCTGTTTGGGAATGAATTGTTCTAAAAAACTCCGTTTTGGTTTTATATATTTTCGATTATAGGATTTATATTTTATTTTGAAACAGAGTTTCTTATGCCAGTATGGTCCCAAACAGGAGTTTGGGAACAAGAGCAATACATGTATTCTGACACGGAGTTTCTCAACCGATTGTGTTCCCAAACAGGAGTTTGGGAACAAGGATTAAGTCAAACCTGTTTATTTCTTGTCTCGGAACAAGTTCCGAACTACAATCCATACATCTCGATAATTTCTTGTTTAGATTTTCCGAGAATATCATATTTTTTCCCAACTTTGATGAAGGCTTCGAGTGCTTTATCCAGATGATGGATTTCATGACCTGCAGAAATTTGGGTTCTAATTCTTGCTTTTCCATTCGGAACAACCGGGAAGAAGAAACCGATCGCATAAATGCCTTCTTCATAAAGATCTTTGGAAAAATCCTGTGAAAGTTTCGCATTGAAAAGCATTACCGGAACAATTGGTGTATCTCCGGGTTGCAAGACGAAACCTGCTTCGGTCAGACCTTTCCGCCAATATTCCGTGTTGGATTCCAATTTATCTCTGCGTTCAGTGCTTTTCGAAAGAATATCTAATACTTTTAAAACTCCCGCAACAATAACCGGCGCCATTGTATTTGAGAAAAGATATGGACGGGCTTTCTGACGGCACATTTCCACCAGTTCTTTTCTGCCGGAAACACAACCTCCGGATGCACCGCCGAGAGCTTTTCCAAATGTTGTTGTGATAATATCTATCTTGCCGAAAACTCCGCAATGCTCGTGAGTTCCGCGACCTGTTTTACCGATAAAACCTGTTGAATGTGAATCATCGACAAAAAGCATGGCATCATATTTTTCACAGAGATCTACCATTTCATCAAGTTTTGCCGTATCTCCATCCATACTGAAAACTCCGTCTGTGATCACGACTTTCAATCTTTTATCAGCATGAAGCTGCAGTTTCTTTTCGAGGTGTTTCATATTGGAATGTTTGAAAGTATCGTGCATCGCACTGCAAAGACGGATCCCATCGATGATCGAAGCATGAACGAGACGATCGGAAATCATCACATCTTCATCTGTCAGAATTGCTTCAAAAACTCCGGCATTTGCATCCATACAACTCGGGAAAAGGATCGTGTCTTCCGTTCCCAGAAATTCAGTAACTTTTTTCTCCAGTTCGTTGTGAATATCTTGAGTTCCGCAAATAAAACGCACGGACGACATTCCGTAACCGCGAGTATCCAGACCTTCGTGTGCAGCTTTCACAACATCCGGATGACTGGAAAGTCCGAGATAGTTGTTCGCACACATATTGATCACTTTTTTCAAAGATGAACCGGTTGGAAATTCCACTTCGATATCAGCAGCTTGCGCAGAATGAATGAATCTTTCCTGCTTGAAAATCCCGGCATCGTGGATTCCCTTTAATTGCTCCTGATACATTTCTCTAATTTTGTTATTAAATGACATATTTTTTCTCCTTTATTTCCCATCGGGACGATGGGGCTACTGTATCACCATTGTCTCAATGGTTTTTGAATCCCATCGGGATGATGGGGCTACAATTCTAACCTGTAAATTCCTTAACTAATTCTACGATCTTATTAACGGTATCAAAAGCTTCAGGTGAGGCTTTTTCATCCGGGATCGAGATTTTATACTTGTTTTCCAAAAACCTCTTCAGCGATACCATCGAGAACGAATCAACGATTCCTCCTGAAATAAGCGGGGTGTCATAAGTTAATTCCTCATCCTCATCTTCGAGATATTCCTCGATCACATACTCCAAGATTACTTCTTTAATGTCTTCCATTTTTTTCTCCTTTTATTTTTTAACAACTAACAAATACTAACAATTTGTATCCCAATCAATCCGTCAGTAGCCGGATACTGTCCTGATTGTGTAATGTAACTCATTGCTCTGCATTGAGAATCGATCCGTAAAACAAGATGCCGATCTTGTTATCTGCTCAATTTGGCAAATTGAGTTACTTTCTCAAACAAGATTGTTTGAGTTACAAAATATAAATCTCTTATAATGTATTATAAACAAGAACTCCATTCGACTGAATCTCCTCCAGAAAACCGGAAATATCATTATCCTTTTCAAAAAGAACCGGTTCTATTCTCAAATCGATTTTTCTTCTCAATTGAAAAAGTTTCGTTGTTTGTTCCAAATAGTCTTCTCCAATTTTTTTCACAACCACAGCAACATCTATATCACTTTCTTCTTTGGCAGTACCTTTGGCATACGATCCAAAAAGGTAAATCTGCTTCACTGGATAATTTTGCTTTACCAATTCACTGAATTGCTGTACAATTTTTATAACTTTTCTTTGATCCATTGGCAAAATTCCTTTGTGGTTTTCATAATTTCTTTACATTTTCGGG
>DRTC01000595.1 GCA_011372345.1 Candidatus Cloacimonadota bacterium | reverse complement strand
GCGTTGCGCGTTGTGCCGGTTCTTCTGATAATGCCGGTGGAACTGTTTCTTTATTGAAAATTGCCGAATATTTTTCCAGAAATCAACCGGAACGGGATTTGAGAATTATCTTCTTTTCCGGTGAAGAGTTAGGTCTTTTAGGAAGTCAGGCTTATGCGAAGAAACATAAAAAAGAATTGGAAGAAAAAATCACATTCCTCGTTAATGTCGATGTTTCCGGAGATCCGGTAGGACTCGATTCTGCAAATGTGATCGGCACGAAAGAATTACTCGGTTATTTTGACGGGATCACAAAGGAAATAGGAATTGCTTTTCATAATAAACTTGATATTTACAGCAGTGATGGAATGCCTTTTTCGGTTTATGAAATTCCATCGATCAATATTGCTCGACACAGCGGAAAAGCAAATTTCTTCATTCATACTCCGGATGATATTCCCAAATATGTTTCTCAAAAAGGATTGAAAAATACGATCAATGCTTCCGTAAATCTTTTGAAAAGAGTTTTAAACGCTAAAGTGTATCCAATCAAAAAAGAGATCGATAAAAGTCTGAAAGATAAAATCGAGAAATACCTCTGGAATCTGACTTATGAAAAGCCGGAATTGCATTGGACTCCAAAATATAAGAAGTAAGTAGTTGAACTAGTGGAGTTGGTTGAATCAGGGGAATTGGGAAAACTTGTATAGTTTCTAAAACTTAAAAAGTTTGGAAAGACATGTTAAATAATATTATAAAAATAAAAACAAGACAATGGTTGCATTCATCTGATTGTGCTGTTAAAGATTTGGTGAATTACATTCGTTATATAGGTAATTTACGAGAAGCACAAATAGAAGCAATTGAGATTTATCTGTTCTTAAAGATTGAAGGAAATAACAAACCACTTTGGCAATTATTTGCAGAAGGTTTTTTTGCAAACGGATCCGATTTATCAAAACTAAATATCAATCTGAATGCTCGTGATTTTCTGGAAAGCAATATTGCTGCTCATTCACTTTTTGATTTCTGCCGACAGAAAAACGGAAAAACAACATTATTACCGGAACTGGAAAAATTGATTATTGAGCAGCCGGAAACCATCGAATACGAAAGAATTATAAAAAGTATCTTTTATAATGTCAATTATGCTGACTATCTGATGAGTCTGCCGATGGGAGCAGGAAAGACATTTTTGATGGCTGCTTTTATCTATCTGGATTTATATTTTGCAATAAATGAACCGGATAACAAAAACTTCTCCCATAATTTCCTGATTTTGATTCCTTCCGGTCTCAAATCATCTATCATTCCCAGTTTGAGAACGATAGAACATTTTAATCCAACCTGGATTTTACCCGAACCTGCTGCATCCGAAATTAAGAGATTATTAAAATTCCGGATTCTTGACCAGCCAAAATCTGCCAGGAAAAGCAATAAAGCCAGAAATCCGAATGCCCAAAAAGTAAATCAGAGTCTGCCGAATCCGTTCGGTTATATTTTTGTTGTGAATGCGGAAAAAGTCATTCTCGATAGAATGGAAGTAACAGACCAATTTGAAGCATTTGAAAGAACGGAAGATGAAAAAGATATTCTGGCAAATGAACTCCGGCATTTGATTGGAAAAATCCCCAATCTTTCCATATTTATCGATGAAGTTCATCACGCTGCCAAAGATGAGATAAAACTACGCAAAGTTGTTACAGGATGGAATAAAAAAGGAAATGTAACAAATGTTCTCGGTTTTACAGGAACGCCATATTTGAAAAAAGCAGACAAAATCAAAGTAACCGAAAGTTCCTTTTTCAAATTCAAACAAATAACAAATACGGTATATTATTATCCT
>DRTC01000594.1 GCA_011372345.1 Candidatus Cloacimonadota bacterium | reverse complement strand
TCTAAAAAGGTCAAATTCAATAAAATTAGAAACCGTTAAAACGGTTAATACTTTTTCCTGTTTCATTGACCACCAACTTAAGTTGGTGGTTAATAAGAAGATAGAGGTCATTAACCGATTCATTAGTTTCCAAATTTCGGGCAAAATTTCATACATATTCCAAATTATTGCCTTTTTAGAGTGGACTTCCTTATTGTTATTTATTTAATTTACCCACTCATTTCTTTAAAGAGCCTTCTTTTCTTTCTTCATTTTACTTTTCTTATGTTTCTTCTCTTTGGAATAGATTTCATATTCTCATTAAAAAAGAGAAGGACAGCAGGATGAGTTTGATAGAATTTCAAATCAACCATTGCGAAGATTTAGCAAGAAGAATTTCTCTGTTTGAAACCATTCGCAAGGTCTTTTTTATCCCTTTTGATTGTTCTCGAGTCCAATCTGTTCGACATTGATTTTCAGTATCTTCGGTGTTTCTAGGTGTTTAATTTCTTATCCGTATTAATCCGTTTTATCCGTGTCATCCGTGTTCTATTTTGTTCGTCTTGTTAGTTTTGTTCGTTGCTATTTTTTTTCATCTTCAAAAGTCTGGCTGCATCGGTCACAGCATTGATCTTGATCGCATAACTATTCTTGTTTCTGATATCTTCATCTGTAATAAAATGAACATCAAGAAGCCCGTCTGTTTTGTAACCTGTCTTTAAATAATTAATTTCCGAAAGGCACAAACTCCATCCATCAAACCAGGATTTAAGTTCCTTTTTTTGTTTGTCATTCCCTCTAAAGTGAACAAGAAGATCAATGTCGCTGGCAGGTCCGGCAATTGCGTTTTTTGTACTGCCAAAAATATACATCGCTTCGATTGCATAATGTTTTGGATCTATGTTTTCGGCTATATGTTCAGCCATTCTCAAGCGCCACATCCAGTGATTTTCGGTTTGAGTTTCAATAAATGATTCTTCATTCCCTTGTATTTCATATTTCTCTGAAGGAGAGCCAAGATAAGCGATCGCTTCATCAAGATCTGCATTCATCAGAATCCTTAAAATTTTGCCTTTTGTCTCTTTTTGTACATCGATAACCGTAATGATATCTTCCAAATAAGAAAATTCAGGAACTAATTCCGATAAAATGTTTTTAGATCGATTCAAGAAAAATTCATTATAAATTATATCGTCATCATCCGGGTACAAGGGAATATACCTGATCGATGCTTCCACCAGATCCTGGAAAAAGTGTGTTCCAAAAGAAAGATCTGGGACATAATTTCCTTTTTCCCGGGCGACTTCAATCAGGACAGAAGTGTTGTTAATATCCGAATAAGTTACATTAACACCGAGTTTTATATCTCCTCTACTTCCCCATCTTCCAGGTCCCATTAAAATGAATTTCCTTTTGGGAAGGATCGAATTTAATTTTCCGATAACTTTTCCTATAACTTTTAATTCCTCGAGAGAAGTTATCTCTCCATATTTTTCCGGTCTGACATAAACCAGATGTGTGATATCCGGAATGCGTCCGTTTGAGATATATTTCCGGGCAGTGAAAACAATATTTTTTTCAGGAATATCTTTGGGAATCGAAGAAGGAGAAGTTTCGCCGGAATAGCCTTGCGGACGACATTGCAAAAGATAAAAATCCTCTCCATCGTGTGCAAATTCAATATCAACCGGTGCTTTTATATGCTTTTCCAGTTTTTCCAGGATTATTTTCATATCTTTAACAAAAGAAGTATCCGCTGCCAATTTATTAAATGTGAAAACAATGTCATCATTCTTGAAATCCATATTGAATAATGATTTACCTGTTATTCTATCTTCCTGGATCACAGAAACCAATTTATTGATCATCGGGTAATCATTTCCATTTGATTTCAAAAATTCTCTGATCTCGATCGTCTCGAAAGTGTTGGTCTCAAGATTGATCACATCCATATTTTTGGGAGAATAACGGAAAATCTCATCAACCGTTATATTCACTTTTATATTGGGTTTTCCGGGTGCTATCAAAACCGGAAAATCACTGCTTAACCTGTCAACTGCTCGAGTTCCCAAACCCGGTACGATCCTCAACAAGCCATCATCTCTCTGAATTCGATGCGACCAGCGGAATTCATTACTACTGAAACCAACTCCGGCAAATGCAGGAAAGAAATACTTCCCAACCTTTTTCCCAACTACTTCCTGGATCATAACTGCCATTTCTTCATAAAAATCAAGTAAGTCTCTTTCTTTTCGATACTCGATCGGATCCGGTCCAAAAGTCGAAGCATAAACTTCTGAAATTGCGTCCATCAAAGCATTTAGCCGATCTTCTTTATTCCCCTGATTTGCCAGGAACAGGCTTTTATATTTACCGGAAAAAGCAGAACCGTGCCTGTCTTCCAACAAACTTGAACTTCTGACGATGATAGGTTTCTCTCCAAAATCGTCTAAAGCCACTAATAAACCTTTAATAATATCAGGCGGGAAATACGAATTTTTGAAAACCTGCACAATATTCGGATATTCCTCTCTGATTTGTGAGATCTCTTTATATTTCTGATCGATCACATCTTCGAGATTATTATAATAAAGAAAATGAATCAGCGCATCAGAAGTAACATACCAGGTTCTGGGAGTTTTTACCTGTTTTTTAAGATCATCATCGAGTTCGGGTATTTTATGAAGAATATTGTTTGCCAGAAACAATCCTGAACTTTTTCCCCCTAATTTACCACGGCTGTTTGTAGGAAAGATCGTATGCTGAAGGATGTTATAAAAATCTTTAATATCAAAATAATTTTTAGCGATGTTTATGAACTTAATCTGTTCCGAAAAAAACCGATGCAGGATCATTACAGTCGTATTCATTTTAGCACTTTCCGAGAATTCGATCTTTTCTTCATCAGTATGAAAATATTTTGTGATCGCATCCAGAATATCGCTGTTGGAAGTGTTCCTGTTTTCGAGAGTTTTCACCAGGAAACTGATCTTATCTTCCTTTATCCAGTTCTGAATATTGTTGAGAATATCTTCATCATTCAAATATTTGGAAGCAACTTCAAAAGTTTTATCACAGATTGTATTATATGATTCTGTGTTTTTTCTTTCCAGCGGTTTGTTGGAAAAACATGTGTCTGTATTTTCTCTGCTTTTTTCAAAACCAAATGATTCTAACAATTTTCTTGCTTGTTCAGAACCGCTCCAACAAAGAAAATTAAGCATTCTCCTGGAAATTTTATGATAAAGATCCTGATCAGCCCTTTTAAGAAGATCGACGATCACCCGCCATTCTTCTTTCTTATTCAGATCGATCTCTCTTTTTGCATTTTCCAAATCCTCGATTTCATTTTTTAGAGTTTTATGAAAGATGAATTGACTTACTCTTTCCGCTATTGTATTTAATAATTTACTCTCTTCCGGTAAAAATTGATTTCCGTTTTTAATGCTGACCTTTTCTGTATAATAAACCTGTATTTTGCCAACTGCTTTTTTATTTATGAGAATATCCGAACTTTGAAACCATTTGGTTTTTTTGAAATTATCGCGTGTAAATTCCTTGTTTCCAAAAATAATTTTCGCTTCACAAATATCCACAAATTGCCAGCCGGTTGGAATTATATCGAGAAGTTTATTAAATATTTCTTCATTATCGACTTCAAAATCCTTTAATGCTTCTTCAACTTTATATAAACAATTCAGTTCTTTTTCTCTCTCACTTAAAATATTGATGATAACTTCGTTTATCTGATCGCTCTTTTCTTTCTTGTTTTTTTTTGTTTGATTCATTTTAAGATCACTCCTCTTCTACTTCTTCCGTCAGCAAAAATTTTAATAGGTGTTTTTGTTTTGACATGCTGCACAAATCTGGATTCTGTGATTTTCTGCTGATTTAAGAGCCAATTCCAATCAATTTTTATTCTTTGCGTGTTTTTACAGGAAAAATAAAGAACTCCAAAACTGGTAATATTATGAAAGAAATGTGAACCTTGACTGAAATCAGGATTCATATCCGGTAAAGATGATTCAATGATAACTTTTGCTCCGGAGATTTGATTCCATGTCACTGGAATTCCAAGCCAGGGATCGGAACTTCCCCATCTGCCAAATCCAATCAGAAGATAGTTTGTCTCCTTTTCTACTAAAGAAGCATTGATTTTTTCAATCTCAAGAGCCATCTCGCTTGTATATTCAGCTCTGAAATCGCTAGGTTTAACAAAAACTACATCTTTGATTGATTCACTTTTCCCATTTCCCATAATATTTTCGGAATAGACAAAAACCTTATCCTCTTCATAATCTTCGAGATGAACTTCGACTAATTTATCGGAAACGACCATTGGTCTGACCTGCAAAAATCCAAATCTTTTAGGTTTTTTATTTTGAGGATCATAAATCATGGCAAATTCGATTTCAACTTTTGTTTCTAATTTTTCTTCAGATATTTTTAATAATTTTGCAACGAGATCATTAAAGGGAATAAGTTTCGTTTTCAGTACCGGAGCAAAATTGATGATACGAGGCCCATAACCAGATATTCCGGAATTGATCCTGTCGGATTGAATATCATAAGTAGAACAGATATAATTTATTGTTTTATCTTCTTCGGCTTCTTTTAAAGAATGTTTTTCCAGATATTCCATTTCCGTGATCGGATTGTATTCCGGTGGTTTGCCCATATTTACTGCCCAGAATTCGGTTTGCGTCATTTTCAACAGATCATTATTGGAATTGAAGGGAGGAGGTGCTGTCGGAAAATCCGGTGAAAAACTCCAGACCTTCCCACCATCGACAACTGTTTTTCCCAAACCGAGAGCAAGACTTATTACTCCGCTTTCCGGTTTGGAATTTCCGGTTGGATAAAAATTATATGATCTGGCAACTCCGGAAATAGTCGGATAAAATCGATCTCCATATTTCTCACCTACCAATTCCTGGATCACAACTGCCATTTTTTCATCTCTGATATCTTTATTTATGGCTTTAAAATAATTTTTGGAATTACTGAAAAAAGTAGAAGCATAAACAAATTTTATTGCTTCCGTTAGTTTATGAAAGCGCGTTTTTGTATCAAATTGATTATTAGGGATCATTTTAGTTTCAAATATACCAGCCAGAGGTTCGAACATTTTATCCTCGAATAAACTCGAAGAACGAATTGCCAGCGGAGTATGGATTTTGGAGATCAAACTATAAAGATCACCATCCACAATAGCAGGTAAACTTGCTTTCTGAAATTCATTGGCGATAAGATCATCCGATTCATCTGATAAGGCAATTTCATAAAGACTATTTTCCTTCATGAATAAATCAAAAACATCAGTCAGAATCACTGTCATGTGTGGAATGTCGATGATAATGTCGTAGTATTTGTTATCTTTGAAATTTGAATCTAATGTTTTTTTGATTGAGATCAGACTTCCTGCTTTTCCTCCCGGATGTCCTTTTCCAATATAATTAAATGAACTGTCTTTATACATTAAATTACGATCGAATGTTTTATTGTTATAATTCATTATGTTTTTATATCCTTAATATATTATTTGAAATCAGATATGAATCGAACTGAACAAAGAAAATTTCGCTTGTTCCCAAATTCTATTTGGGAACATAATTGGACGGGAAAGTTACTTTTTAAAATATTCCATTTTAGACCGAAAAATCAAAGTAAAACTTTTCCATAAATTGCAATCCCAAATGAAATTTAGGATTGAGGAGAATCCTGAAAGGATTAAATGTTAACAGCCATAGATGGAATCTATGGAAAAGAGATTCAGGGGACACAACAATCCGGCAGTTGACGGATTGAACTTTTCATAAAAGAAAGAACATTTACTATTATTTCTTCATTTCATCTAAATAAACAGTGTTAGGGTATTCATATTCAACTCTTTCAGAGTTATTTCATTCTTTGTTAAGTCCTTTCTACAAGATTCTCATGAGGTATTTAACATTCAACTCTTTCAGCGTTTGAACGAAATAAAAAAATGCAGAGAATTTGTTAAATCCCCTGCATTTCCAACTAAAACTATAACCAACCTCTATCTTTACTTGCTTGAGCAACTTTATCGATGGAGATTACATACGCAGCATCACGCATATATAATTTCTTCTCTCGCGCTAACTTCGATACAGCAAGATATGCAGAAGTCATCTTTACATCCAATTTTCCGAGAACTTCATCTTTCTCCCAGAAATAATTCATATTACACTGCACTTGTTCAAAATAACTGCAGGTAACTCCACCGGCATTTGCCAGGAAATCAGGGATCATAAAAATTCCTCTTTCGGCAATTACTTTATCTGCTTCCGGAGTTGTCGGTCCATTTGCACCTTCTGCAATTATTTTTACTTTAGAACTTATTTTATCGACAGTATCTTTGGTGATCTGATTCTCCAATGCTGCCGGGACAAGGATATCAACATCCTGCTCGATCCAGCTTTCACCGGATAAAACTTCATATCCCAGTTCTTTTGCTTTTACTTTATCTATGCCACCGAATCTGTCTGTAATGGATAATAATTCGTCCATATTTATCCCATCTGATTTTTTGAACGAATATGATGTATTGTCATTCTGATCCCAACAGGAAACACATACTACTTTTCCACCCATCTGGTTATAAAGTTTGATCGCAAATTGGGAAACATTGCCGAATCCCTGGAAACTTGCTGTTGTTTCTTCCGGTTTGATATTCTTTTCTTTCAGGGCTTCTCGAACTGTAAAGATTACTCCATAACCGGTGGCTTCCGTTCTACCCAGAGAACCACCCATACCAACAGGTTTTCCGGTGATCATTCCGGGATATTTTGCTCCGTGAATTGCTTCATATTCATCGAGCATCCAAAGCATATGCTGCGGACTGGTCATCACATCGGGAGCAGGAACATCGCGGAGAGGTCCGATATCACGAGCGATTTGTCTTACCCAACCTCGACAGATATGTTCTTGTTCTCTTTCACTCAAATTGTGCGGATCACAAATAACTCCACCCTTACTTCCACCTAGAGGTATGTCAACAACTGCACATTTCCAGGTCATCCACATCGATAAGGCTCGAACCGTATCGATTGTTTCCTGGGGATGGAATCTGATCCCGCCTTTTCCAGGTCCTCGGGCATCATTGTGTTGTGATCTGAATCCTCTGAAAACTTTCACTGTTCCATCATCCATTTTTACTGGAATACTGAAATGGTATTCTCTCATTGGATTTCTCAATAACTCTCTGGTTGCTTCATCCAAGTCCAGGATATCAGCAACATTGTCGAATTGCTTTTGAGCCATCTCAAAGGCATTGAATGATTTACTCATCTTCTCTCCTTTTCATTTTATTATTTTAATGGGAACTTTCTTTAATTTACCTGTTTTTCAGTCAATATTTTTATGGAAATAAATATTTTAAATTTCATAGTAAAAATGAATGTAATGTATTTGCGATTTTAACGCTTTTATCTTGACATAAAAACAAGATAAAAAGTCTTCCCTAAATCAAAAATGGTGAACTAAATATGAAAAAAATATTTTTACTCATAGTGATTTTAGTTTCGAGTTTACTGCTCGAATGTAAATCACTATATTATAATCTAAGTTGGAATTATCCCGAAATATCATCAAAAACTCATTCATCTTTTTTGGAAAAAAACCAGAATGAGAACAGGATCATCGAAATGCCTGATTCCGAAGTTTTGATAAATAATTCCAAATTAGATTTCGTACTCTCTTCCGGGCAGAACTTTATCCATTCCTGGCAGAAATTCCTGTTTTATAAAAATGATGATTCTTCTTTCCTATACTATCGAACTCCGGATAAAATAAAAACAAAACCGACTTCCTCCCGGATTCATCCCAACCGAATTCCATTAAAATCACGACTTAAAATAAGTTTGTTTTCAGGATTCGATCTTGCCGCTTCAAAGAAAGATAGATATTACTTCATTTATAATGGACTGAAACTTTCCGGATATATTCAAAAAAGACTCTTTTTCTACAGCAATGTCCGGTTAGGACATTTTGCCGGAGATATGGATTATGCCCGAACTTCCAAACTGATCGATAGTTGGACACAAAATTCCGATGATGGAGAGAAAATTTATCTCGATAATGTTGTTGGAAAAATTTCTTATCAAGGAAGACCGGATTTCTGGTCGGTTTCACTTGGACGCGGTAAGTTTGAGATTGGAAACAATGTCGGAGGTAGTGTTATCCTCAATGATGATTGTAATGAATATGGCTATTTCAGTAATCAATTCAAGTTTCATAAACTCCGGATTTCCTTCCTGCACGCAAGCCTGATCCCGGACAGCACTGCATCAGATTCTTATAAAGATTACTCTGACAAGTATTTAGTTATTCATAAGATAGACTGGAATCCTCACGGCAGGTTCCATCTCTTTTTTGGAGAAGAGGTCATTTACGGAAACCGCAGTATCGATCCGAGTTACCTGTTGCCGCACACTTTGATGCGACCCATCGAACATAACTTGCGCGATCGGGATAATGTTCTAATCTTTCTGGGCATGAATTATAAACCGATCACCTGGAATACTTTATACATGAATTTTATTTTCGACGAATTGAGCAAAAGTAAGATCTTCACAAGTTGGTGGGGAAATAAATACGCTGTTCAAGTTGGAAATTCACTCAAACTAAATCCTAAGATTCGCTTTACAACCGAATTCACAGCTGTTCGACCCTGGATATACACTCATAAAGATATGGTAGACAAATTTTCTCACGATGGAATCGGACTAGGTTTCCCGGAAGGAAGCAATTTATTACAAGTTTGTTCGGAATTAAATCTCCAACTTATGAACAATTTAGCATTTGATATAAATGCATCTTACACAAAACAAGGTTCTGTTGGAAATGATTTCTCGATAAATTACGAATCCAGACCGAGTGATACTGCAAATTGGCTGGAAGGAGATATTTCCAAAACGATAATATCCAAAGCAGTTTTCAGCTGGCAGCCGCTGGCTCATCATAAAATCAAGTTAGGCTATGAAATGACCAAAATCGACGAACAAAAAGCAACGAATGAATTTATGATCAGTTACCAGGCATTTTATTAATGAGAGTCCATCCGTAAACTCACCCCCGACCCCTCTCTTAAAAAGAGAGGGGAGAATTCGGAAACATAAATCGCTTTATCCATCGGTGTTTCCCCTCTTTGTCAAAGAGGGATGCATCTCCTGCGGAGATAATTGGGAGTTTGTGATAGAAATTTTGAAAGACATTCCATTACCATTTTAATGGTTTTTTATGAATCTATAAGTATTAAATATGAACATTGTATTTATCATCGCTGCTCTTGTTTTGGGAATTTTAAGCGTTGGAATTTTCCGCAATCGACAGGTAAAAAATCCCGGAGAAAACACTTTTTCAATTTTAATCGCCTGTCGGAATGAAGAAAAAAACCTTCCTTTCCTTTTCAGAAGTTTAGAAAAATTAAATTATCCTGAAAAAAAATATGAAATAATTTTAGCTGATGATGCTTCCTCTGATAATTCTCTGCAATTGATCAAAGAATTTTGTTCCGGAAATAAAAATGCAGAATTTGTTCATCTCCTCGAAAAAGATATCGAATATAAAGGTAAAAAAGCAGCTCTAAAAAAAGCATCCGAAAAAGCTCGCTTTGAATTTTTAGCCTTTACTGATGCAGATTGCGTTGTTCCTGAAAACTGGCTGATAAATCATAATAAATATATTTCTGAAAAAACGGGAATAGTCGCCGGTTATTATGTGGAACTGAATTGTTCATCTTTTATGAATTTTTTACAGAAAATATCAGCTGCGACTTTTTCTTCGACCATAGGTTTGGGGATTCCCTTCAGTTCTGCCGGCAGTAATATGATCGTGCGAAAAAAAGCGTTCGAAGAAGTTTTTGGTTATGATAGGATCAAAAACTATCTTGCTGGTGATGATAAATTGCTTATGAATCTAATCAGGCAAACGAAATGGAAAATCGCTTATAATCCAGAAGAACCAGTGAAAACTCATCCTTTGCGGAAAACAAGGATCAAGATCGAACAATTAAAAAGAAAATTCGGGAAATTCTCGATGTCTCCAACTTCTTACAAGCTTTATTTTTTGCTTGTTTTGTTTTTTTATTTATACCTTCCTTTCAATCTGATTTATACAAAAAAAGTAACTAATATTCTAATATATTTCAGCATGATGCTGATTTTCTGGCTTTCTAATCTTTATATTCATAAAATGAAATTTAAATTGATCGATATTTCATATTTGATCGTTTACCCGTATTTTATGCTGCTTTTTACTTTTTTGGGGCATTTCACAAATTGGAACTGGAAAAATCAAACAAATCGGAAATCGTCTTAAATTGATATTTCTGATTCAATAATCTTGGAATCAGGATATTTAATGCTTTGATTGTCTTTTCACCACTTTTTTCGTGCAGAACGATGATCGAACCTGGTTTTAATTTTTTCTCGATTTTGGAAATAATCTCATTCGAACTTTTCGCTTTAAAATCTTTTGGTCCGATATTCCATAAAATCATTTTCTTCTTCATCTTCCGCAAAATAAATAACAAAGCGAGGGAATATCTTCCGTAAGGTGGACGGAACAGTTGAGTTTTTCCCAAACCGCTTTCTCTTAAAATCAGATCCGTTCGTTCGATTTCTGATTTGATAAATTTTGGAGTTTTGAAAATTAGCGTTTTGTGGGAAAATGAATGATTACCGATTTCGTGTTTTTGTTTTATTAATTCTTTGACGATTTCCGGATTTCTTCCGATATTTTTTCCAAGTAAGAAAAAAGTCGCATGAATCTTATATTCTTTCAGGATTTTTATTATTTTCGGTGTGAAGATATTATCCGGTCCATCATCGAATGAGAGAGCTATTTCTTTTTGATTAGTGTGCTTTTTGTAGAACAATTTACCTGAGTTGTTCATTTTTAAATTTTCTATTCTCATTTTATCAATTCGTCTGAATTGTTAAATACATCTTTCTAATACAAAAATCCAAATAGGTATAAAGGAATAATATTCCCGGAACCAATTTCCGTATCATCTCGCAGGATAAAACCATTCTCTAAATTTTGTATTTGTTTTTTCTGTTTACTTTTACCTCCGACTTCGAATTCCAGGAATCCAAGACTTCTGCTTTGAATCGAGAAATCTACAACTTCCGAAGAAAAAATGGGATACAATCCTTTTATCTGAGAAACAAGAAAAGATTCTCGGATATTTCCTTTTAAAACATCATGTTGCCACAATTCATTCGCAATCGTATAATACATATTTGACGAATAAAAAAGTATTTTTGAATTCTTGATTGTTCTGACTGTGCTCTTTTTAGGTTTGATAATATTAAGCAGATCTGCTCGTTCCAAAAGATCGAGAAACACATAAAGAGTTTCTTTGGAGATTCCAATCTCCGTACAGAGTGAGCTGATATTGAGCGTTGGTATTTTTGACATCGAAATAAAAGCGATCAATTTTTTTAAGTTCAGAGAAGATGAACTTTTAATATCTTTGATCGTTGGAACATCTTCATAGATTATTTTGTCTATGATGTTGTTCATTTTCACATAATACTGTTCTACATTACATTCCAAAATAAAAGGATACATTCCATAACTTAAGAATTCGTGGAAGATACCAATCATCCGGTCAATTTTTCCCAGTATTTTACTCGAAATTTTTATCTGATCAAGAAGAATATCTTCTATTAAATATGTATCCAATTCAGTTTCATATTTCATCTCGATATACTCTCGTAGGGAAAGAGGTTTCAAATTATAGATC
>DRTC01000593.1 GCA_011372345.1 Candidatus Cloacimonadota bacterium | reverse complement strand
TGTAATAATTGATGCTGCAATATTATGCATAGTATCATTTTCATTCCATCTTAGATTTTCGAAACATACAGTTGTTGAATCATAATTATTAAATCCATCTTTAGGATAAAATCTAATTGTTGCCATTAATCCATCTTCCTCATAGGGCAGAGTTCCGGATCCCACGAGTTTAAATTCACCTCCCTCAACATCTGTCCATATAAAAAAACCATCCAAATAATCAGACCAATAAACGTCAGCTAATGTTAAACAGCCAGAGTCAAAATTAAACATACCTTCAAAAGAAAATATATTTTCTGCATTTGTGATTATTATTGGCACATCAATGGGATCGCCGGTATATACTTGATCCTCCATTGTTATATCACCACTGGCAATGTAGGATGATCCCGGCTGATAGGGCAAAGTGTCTATAATTCCAACTCCATACTGTAGGATCAAAGTTGCGTCCAAAGCTGAGACAGTAGAATCAAGACTAACATCAGCGACAAACAATTGCAGATCGTCTAAGTTAATGTAACCTACTAAATATTGCAATATCATTGAGGCATCATACGCCTGAACCAATCCGTTGAAATCCACATCGCCATATATGAGAGCCACTATGTCTATTCCTCCTGATGTAAGCTCGACAGGCACCAAACCCGTGTCAAACAAGGCATCCTCAAGCGTTATTGGAATAAAATCGGTTGCTGTGTTAGGTACACTGAACTTCATCCATATGAGGACATCTTCACCGGATATCGGTTCGGAACCAGCCATCCATATAGTATTCAGACTATCTGCTTCATTATACTCATACATCCAGCCAGCATCTCCAACTAAACTGGAATCGGCGATCAACTCAAGAAATTCTAATGAGCCCAAATATCCGCCAATAATAATTTCTGCAGAGGTGAATGTTAAATCTTGAGGAAATAGAACATTTATAGGTATCAGAACAGTGTCACCGGGCAATGCGTATTCTGTGGGAATCTCAAGATATATGTGCTGTTGATAATTATAATATTCATAACATCCCATATCAATAATTGCGATTCCATCTCCGTTTCCATCAACAACACGAGGATTACCATCCAGATCATAGAGTGGTAAGTTCATACCGGTTGTATCAACAACTCCTGCGTCGATACAAAGAGAATTTTCCTGAAAATGAAAATCATAACCGGATAAATCAACAAACAATGGATCTTCATTTATACAGCCAATACCTGAAGAACAGGAATAATAATTCCCATCAAGATTTCCCCACACATTACAGTACTGGATACTTACAGAACCATACAAATAACAGATACCATAATCATCATTATTGGTTACGATATTATTTAATAAAAGAGGGTGAGCACCGACTATCGAAATGCCGCCTCCTGAAGGGGAAGGATGGGTTGTACTATTATTACTAACAATATTGTTCCTTATAATCGGATTACCACCATGCAGACAATGAATTCCACCTCCATACCAATCAGTATAATTGTTAAATATCAGATTATTTTCAATTATCGGACTGGAAAAATAAACACATATACCACCTCCACCACCACTTGCATCTTCAAGAGCACCATTATTAAATATGATATTATTTCTTATAATCGGCTGAGCATTTGTGTTGTCGTTATGATAACAACAAATACCACCACCCATTGCCAAATCATTTGCACTTGCAATATTATTATCAATGACATTGTTTTGCACAATAGCATTGCAATTATGATACAAAAGAATTCCACCTCCAGGTCCTTTAATGTGATTGTAACCAGACTCACAATTTGTTATGCGGTTATATTGAATTATTGGAGAGGCATTATAAGCTTTAATGCCGCCGCCCCATGTTCCTTTTGCTTTTTGTATGGTAAATCCTTCAATAATATCCGCATGGGTTTGATGTGTTCCGTTAAGGAAAAAACCGTTCCCACTACCTTCACAATCAATGATACAACTCTCGTAACCATTCTCCGATTTAATAATAATGTGTTTATCGTTACCGTTCCAAGACAGATTCTTGTTATTAGCTCCAGTATAAATTCCATCTGCAACCAGAACAGTATCTCCATTACTCGAAGCATCTATACCTTCTTGAATTGTAATATATTCTCCACCACCGTTACAGTCCACATAAATTGTATTTGCACAAACTAATTGTGCCCCCAAAAGAAAAAATACTATAACACTAATAAGACTCTTTATTATTTTCATACCGCACCTCCGCATTTGGTAATATTGTCTATATGACAATTCAAAGTAACAAATTTAAATTATTTTTGTCAAATTTAAATATAAATTTACATTTCAAATTTATTGACAATGAATTTTTTTTTCAATCGCATACTACTATAAAAATAATAAATAGGATAAGGATAACATAATTGTATATTTTAATCACTGGTATCACGGGCTTTATCGGGGGTGAACTTTGCAGAAAACTGTTAGAGGAAAATCAACATGCGATCACTGCGCTTATTAGAGAGAACACCATTCCAGAGCGATATCAATTCTTCCAAGAGAATCATGTTAAGTGCATTCCGGGCGATATTACCGATGCGGATTTTATTCAGTCCGTTTTTAAGAAACATAAAATCGATCTTGTTTATCATATCGCTGCAATTAGAGGTGGCAGAGATTTTCCAAGGGCTGATTATTACGAAACAAACGTAAATGCAACCCTCAATATCGCTCATGAATGCATTCGACATAAATGCAAGATGATTTTTTGCAGTTCGGTTGGAATATTCGGAGCGAT
>DRTC01000592.1 GCA_011372345.1 Candidatus Cloacimonadota bacterium | reverse complement strand
CAATTTCTTATTTTTGGAATATAGGAAACAAAGATTAGCCTGCGGAATATCTGCTCCGATCTCGAATCCTAAAATATCGACATAAAATTTTTTTGCCCTCTCCATATCGGAAACATAGATGGCGATCGAACGAATGTTTTTGAACATTTAGTTTCCTTTTAATAAGGTAAATCCCCAGATTTTTTCGGGGGCAATTCACTTTATTATCGTTTTACTAACTATTTTGGAGATTACTCTTTTTTAACCGTTGAAAAGGTCAAGTGAGAGAAAACCTCCGGTAGAGACCGTTTTCAAGGTTTTAGTGCATTAAAATCATCTTCTTGATAGCAGAAAAATCTCCCGATTGAAGTTTATAGAAATAAATTCCGGAAGCGACCGGTTTTCCGAAATCGTCTCTTCCGTTCCAGACAATTTGTTGATTTGATGATCTGTCGATGGGAAGGTTTTTAAATGATTTTATCTTCTGCCCCTTCACGTTATATATTAAAATCTCCGTGTTCTCCGTGTGCTCTGTGGTTAGATTAAAAGAGATTGTCGTTGAGGAATGGAAAGGATTCGGATAATTAGCAAACCGAAATTCATCATTCGACAACTGAAAATCTTCCACTTCCGTATCAGTATATTTCCCGATCTTAACATCATCGATATACCATCCTTCTCCTGTAGAAAGTCCTGCACTTCCAAACACGAACCTGATCTGGGCTGATCCGGAATATTCGGAAAGGTTAAATTCAATTTCTTCCCATTCAAAATGACCGGCAAAAAGCGGTGTTCCAAATTCAAAGGGAGAAGAAGGAATATTGATTAAATGAGCAGGATAACCGCCAACAGGTTCGATCTGCTCGAATTCTCCTCCTTCGAGCGAAATCTCGACCATTGCTCCGTCATAACAAAGTGTATCATTAACATGAGGAGTATCCAGCCAATGATGGAATTTCAGATAACTGTTTGCAGATAAATCCATTTCGGGCATGAGCAAAGCCCCGTGTGTATAAGTCGAATAATTTTCAGCATCTTGTCCACCGAATTTCATACTGTTCGATCCGTCTTCAGTAAAATTTCTGAAACTGCTCAAATGCCATTCATCAGAATATCCTTCGGAAAGGGGAAGATGGCTCCATTGTTCTGATTCATTCTCAAAATCTTGCCCTACAAATCCGATTGGAATCCTGAAAAAATCGTTAACGGTGCATCCCAGTTCATCTATTGATAAAATCTCGATCTGGACAAAATCTCCTATAGGACATAACTCTGAAATTTCAAGGGAAAAAGGAAGAGAAGTTACAGCCTGCTCTCCCGGATTTATTTGAGGAATTATATCGCTGCCGCTGATCGAAACATTTGAATCGTAAGAATAAAGAGTTGTTGATAAATTGTAGGAATATCCGCTTCCCTGATTATTATACTGAAGATAAACTTCGATGGTTTCACCGGGATCGACAATGTCGTCTTCTTCGTTTACAATCGTCATCATAAAATCTTCAAAAATAATATCAGGAGCCTGAACATTTAATAAAATCACACTTTCCCAAACATCCTCATTGGAAGAAATTTCCACGATCATCGGAATTACTGCATTATCACTGATTCCCGGTAAAAGTTCTAGTTGAAAGGCATTTACGATAAAAATCGAATCCCTGGATGCGAGTGCTTCAGTATCCAGAAAATCATCGAGTATATCGATGAATTCGGAACCACAAGTTAAAAGACATTCTATGTTTTCTCCGGTAATATCCAAACCGATATTGTTCAAAGTAATATCCAAATCCAATACATCGAGAGATTGGATCGAACTGTCGATATAACCGCCAACTTCTTCATAATGAACATTTTCACAGACAACATACGCACCTTCGGAAATAATCGGAAGTTCCGTTTCATAAGTAAAATAATCATGTTTTGAAATGGTTAGATTAACAATTCCGACTTCTGTTAATGATGGAAAATCGATCGTTGCCGAACCAAAAGCAGCGATGGCTGTTCCTAATATTTCATCATTATAAACAAGTGAAACCATAGCTCCATCGACATTGCAATCTATCTGTATTTGAGAACTTCCCAAAGGAATTACAAGAGGATGATTGGCGATTATTTCAGATGGAAATTGCGTCCACATTTCCATGGTCGGATCTCCAAACCAGTGAAATTCTTCCAGAGCAGTTCTCCTGACCTCATCATTATCAACTTTGGTCATCATGTATTCTTTTCCGTAATTGAGAACATCACCAAATCTATAGATGGGATAATCATCTCCGTATTGATCATTATATACTGTTGTGAAATCGGGGAACATTGCATCCATCCAACCCCAGACAAGACGATCATTATAACCTGAATAACTGACTCGCGTTGAACCCAAAACTCCCGCACTTCCACCGCTCGAGTGTCTGATCCAATGTTCAACAAAACATTCGTCTGTATAATCTGTGTTGTAATTGTCCTCGTCGGTTTCATTATCATACCAGCCCGTATTACAATTTATAGAAAAGACGATCGGTCGTTTCTCTCCGTTATCCAGATTATCGACATCTTCGCAGCCATAATCAGGTTCTCCCCAACCATGACGACCTCCATGATCACGATGCAAAAGGAAAAATCTTCCGTCATTCATAGCATTTGTTACATCCCAGAAATTTCCATTCCAGGGAAAAGCTGGTTTTTGTAGATATTCCGGTAATTCCTGTCCCGGAGTGTCATTCTCAAAATTTGCCCAATCTTCGATGCTCCAATATGTTGGGAAAATTTCACTTCCATTGTAGCCGTTGTAAGTAGTATAAATTCGTTGAGCAGAATATCCTTGAGAATCGAGAAAATTCTTTACATCTTCACTGGTTTTGGCGAATCTTCTGTCAGCAATCTCGTTTGGAGGACTTCCATTTGAACCATCCTGGAAAGCTCCTGCCATAGTAGCATTTGAATAATAGATCGGATCATCTACCGGATTTCGCTCATATCTGATCATTCGTGCGATCAGACTGTCTGCCTGCGAGGAAGTGTCTACAGATAATCTGCCAAAACCCAGATCAGCAACATAATCAGGATAATCCCCAATATCCGCATAAAATAAGTCGGATGCAGTTAACAAATTATGATAAGGATGCTCATTAATATAATTTGTCGGAACAAATTCGGAGTCTCCGATAAATAATAAATAGGATGGAGCAGGATCCCAGTTATAATAAGCATAATCGATATAATTTTCGATTTGAGAACTGGTATTTCCCGTTTCGTTTGTGGTTACAACTTGCGTGTAAATTCCTTTTCGTTTTTTCCAGGACGAAAGAGAATCCGCTGCATTTTCAAAGTCCGGATGAGTAATGATCAAAAGGTCGCAGCCTTCTTCTCGAGTAGCTTCTCTTTCGTAATGAGCGACTTCATTTTCAGCAGTAACTATCTCGTCTCCGTTGATCGCCATTGATCGTAATATATTTTCCAGATTTTCTGATCGTAGATTG
>DRTC01000591.1 GCA_011372345.1 Candidatus Cloacimonadota bacterium | reverse complement strand
TGATTAAAAATATAATTGGAAACAGGAAAAGGAAACGGGAATTCAGAAAATTGAAATGCAAAATAAAAAATCTCTGTGATCTCTGTGACTCTGTGGCTAATTTTGAAATTCCGATACATTAAATTACTACCAAAAGGCACAAAATTTACAAAAGGGAAAAAATTCAACTTTTTAATAAATTTTGATAATAACTTCAGTAAATTATTCTTTTCAATAAGCAAAAATATTCACAATAAACTACCCGTCCTAATCCGCGTCAATCAGCGGTTTCTCTTCATAAACATAACATCCGGCTCGAAATTCATGATCTTGCACCAACTGTCCATTCTTCACTTTCCTGATCAACCAGTAGATAATGAAATCACCAACAGAAGCAATTGTAAAGATGGCTGCATAAATGAGCAACCAATTCAGTTTGAAAATAATCGCGATAATTCCCGGAATTATTCCCAAAATAATTGCAGGTGCAAGACACGACAACCTGTAATCTCCTACTTTCATTGGTTTCAAACAAGTTGCATAAGGAGTAAGACTTTTCCATTGAATTCCTATTTTGATATCTGCGGAATTAATTTTTCCGAAAATCTTAAATCCTATTGCATGGATCAATTCATGGGCAATAATTCCTGAAATCAGGATCAACAAAAAAACCGGGATCTTAAAATAGGGAGTGTAAACAAATTTCCTCAAATCCTTGAATCCCCAAAAGAAAATAAAAGGGAGAAAATAAAGAAGCAGAATGAAAATTGCAAATGGAATCGCATATAGATTTGCTCTCCAATATGAAATAGAAAAATCTTTTTTTGGGATTGAAGGATTGTTCTGTTTAGAGATATAATTCATCTATTTTGGTTTCGGAACAAGTTCCGAACTACTAAAAACCAAATTCATAACCAGTATAAATATGAAAATCTGATTTTACACCGGAAACCGGACCTTTTAAACTTCCGCCAATCTGGAGGATCAATCCCCGAGAATTCCTGCTTTTGATCTCCCATTCCCATTTTGATTTACGATTTTCGGTTTGAGTCCAATCTAATGATGCTCCAAAAACTTCGGTTGAAAAACAATAACCAAAAAGTGGTCTGGTCATAGAAACTTCTGCCTTAAGATGAGTTTGATAATCTTCATATTCCAGGTTTGTCTGCTTGATCCCGGTGAAGAATCCGTGCAGAAAATAAGAACCTTCTGTTCTAATATTCCAGAAACGATGGAGGTATAACTGGTAATATTGCAGGTTTTGAAAGTAAGCATGATAACTGACGATTTTGAGAAAAGCAGAACCTCCGATTCCCCAATATTCATAAATATTTAAAATATCTAATTTTGTCTTGAATCCGATCACAGGACTATTGAATTGATATTTTGGATATCCGGGGAAATAAGCTGCAGAAGTAACAATTCCCCGAAATGAAAGCGAACGAGCAATATTTGGAAGGAAGATGAATATGAGCAGAATTAATATTATTAAGTTTTTCTTTAACATCAGATTATTCCTTTTTATATTTGAGCCCACTCTAAAAAGGTCAAATTCAATAAAATTAGAAACCGTTAAAACGGTTAATACTTTTTCCTGTTTCATTAACCACCAACTTAAGTTGGTGGTTAATAAGAAAATAGAAGTCATTAACTGATTCATCAGTTTCCAAATTTCGTGCAAAATTTCATACATATTCCAAATTATTGCCTTTTTAGAGTGGACTCATATTTTATCCATTTTTCCCGCAATTATCCGGCAATAATATCAGAAGTTTTTCTCGAATTTATTTTTGAAAGGATTTTATTCATATCCAACTGGAATAAGTCAAGATCATTAGCGAGAAAGAATTTTCCTGAAAATACTGATTCCACTTCTTCCCGCATTTTCTTAAGATCATTTTCTGTTTTGGAATAATTATTGGAAAACCTGGCACTGAAATGAGTTAAAATAAAGTTTTTTAAATGCACTCTTTCTGAAACTTTGGCAACTTGAAGAGCAGTCGCATGAAAATAATCGTCTTTGATCTTCTCCTTGATCTCGTTGGTAAAAGTCGCTTCATGAACCAGCAGATTGCAGTTTTTTAGATAAGGAGAAAGGATTTCCGGTTTACTGTTATCGCCGGCAATTATGATCTTTCTTCCGGGAACCGGTTTCTCGACAAAATCGTTACCATCAAGAATTTTTCCTTTTTCCAATTCAACTTTTTCTCCTCTTTTCAATCTTCCGAAAACAGGACCTGGAGAGATTCCCATACTTTTTGCTTTTTCTACATTAAACTTGCCTGGTTTTTCTTCTTCCCGGATCAAAAAAGCATAAGAAGGGATAGAGTGAGCAAGAGGAATGATTTTAATTTCTGCATGAGGGATCTGGAAATCAGTGTTTTCAGAAGATATTTCATAAAAATTTATTTTGTAATCGAAGCGGTTTTCCACGATCTTAAAAACTGAATTCAGGAGTTTTTTTATTCCTTTTGGACCTACGATTGTCAGAGGATTTTGGGCATTGTTCATGTTTCTTGTTGCCAGTAATCCAAAAATTCCGAACACATGATCTCCATGCAGATGAGAGATAAAAATATGACTTAATTTTGGTAAGGAATAATTTGTATGAAGAAGCTGATATTGAGTTCCTTCACCACAATCGAAAAGCATCCAATCCGGAGTTTGCTCAAATTTCAGGATGATTCCCGGTAAATTTCTTTCTTTTGTTGGAACTGCTGCGGATGTTCCTAAAAACTGAATTATCATTTTTCTATTCTTTCATTTGCTGAAACAACACAATTTTTTCCACTGATCTTACCTTTATATAAAGCTTTATCAGCCATTATAAAGCATTCGTCGATATTCATTATTTTATCAAAAATACTTACTCCAAAAGTTATGGTTACATTTATTTTTTTGTCCTTAAAATGAAAAGGATAATTTTCGATATTTTTTCTCATTCTTTCAGAAATTCGTTTCCCGCTGGTGAGATCTGTTTCAGGAAGCAGGAATAAAAATTCCTCGCCACCCCAACGACTGATTACATCCTGTTTTCGCAAATTGGATTTCATCAATTTGGAAATCGTTTTGAGAACATAATCTCCAGCATCATGACCAAAATTGTCATTTATCGATTTGAAATCGTCGATATCGCCAAGAATAATGATAAAAGGATTTTTCTTTCTTTCAAAACGATTGATTTCAGCTTGGATTTTTTCCAGCAGTTCACGGCGGTTGCCAAGATTTGGGAGCAGGTCTGTTCGGGCTAATTTGCTTAATTTTTTGTAGGCTTCCCGGAGTTCTTTATTTTTTGCCCTGATTTCATTTTCAGAATTTTTTCTATTCGTGATGTCATTAGCAATCAATAAAATTCCCCAGGGAGTCCGGTAGATTCGGGTATGAATGAATTTATCTCCGATTTTTTCCTCAGTTTCCTTTTTTATACCGGTTTTGAAAACTTTCAGTATTGATTCGTATAATCTGGTTTTTTCCAATTCAGGAAAAATCTCCAGCAAGTTTTTCCCTTCCAGTTCTTTAACCGTTTTTCCAACAAATTCCGCATAGGCATTATTGCAATAGAAGATCTTCTGATCTTCCCATAAAGCCAGAACCGGAGAAATAATGCTTTTTAGAAGAATTCTGTGTTTTGCTTCACTTCTTCTTAATTCTTTAAGAACTTTTTGTCGCTCATCTTCTGTTCTTTTATGGATCAATGCTTTATTGATAGAAGAGGGCAGAACCTTTAAATAATTTCTTTCTCGATCTTTAACCTGGTAATGAAAGGCTCCTGCCTTGAGGGCTTTCACTGCAATTTCTTCATCACCTTCACCGGTAATAAAAATAAAAGGAGTTTTCTTTAGAAAGGGGAAAATTTCAAAAGCAGTTCCGTCTCCGAGATGATAATCTGCAACCACAATATCGTATTTCTTCTTGGTAAGTTTTGCTTTTGCGTTAGCAACTGAATTGGCAATTTCATAATCGTAAGGTAAATCTTCTTTTTCAACCAGTCGTTTGAACGCCGTCTGGTCAACGATGTCATCTTCGATCAATAAAACTTTGATTGTGTTTTTGTTCATAAAAATATCCGATTAAAATTATTTTACTAAAATCTTTCCTTCTCCATTTCCAATAAAACTTCCAATGATCGCAGAATCGTTGATCCCGTTATTATGAAGTTCCGTCAACATTTTTTCTGCAAAATCCGGTTTAATGGAAATCAGCAATCCGCCGGAAGTTTGGGCATCGCAGAGAATTATTTTTTCCGGATGAGATATTTTTTCATTCCAGATCACATAATCAGAAACATAATCCAGGTTATTCTTCGTTCCTCCCGGAATGATATTTCCTGTAATAAATTCCATTGCTTCCGGAATTATGGGAACATCCTTTAGAAACAGCTCCGCATCAACTTTGCTCGCTTTGGTCATTTCCATTAAATGACCGAGAAGACCGAATCCGGTTACATCGGTGCAGGAATTTACCGGGAATTTACTCATAATTTCTGCTGCTTTTTTATTCAGATCACTCATTATTCTATAAACTTTTTCTTGAGTTTTTTCATCCGCAAATCCTCTTTTCAAAGCTGTGCTGATAATTCCAAGACCTATCGGTTTTGTCAAAATAATTTTATCTCCCGGCTCTGCTTTGGAATTTGTCAGGATTTTATCGGGATGAACAATTCCCAGAACGACCAGTCCGTATTTCGGTTCCGGATCATCGATCGTATGACCTCCGATAATGCTTATTCCGGCTTCTGCTGCTTTGTCTTGAGCTCCCAAAAGCATTTGTTTGAGAACATCCATTGGTAAACGATTGGAAGGAAAACCGACGATATTCAAAGCAAACAAAGGTTTTGCTCCCATTGCGTAAATATCGCTTAAAGCATTTGCTGCTGTAATTGCTCCGAATTGATAAGGATCATCGATGATAGGAGTAAAAAAGTCAACAGTCTGTACAATTGCCGTATTTTCATCGAGCAGGTAAACAGCAGCATCATCGGCAGTATTCGTTCCCACCAGAACATTTGGATCGGTGATCGGAGCTAAAGTTCGTAAGATTTTTTCCAGTGCTTGCGGTCGTAATTTGCAGGCACAACCCAAACCTGCTGTATAATGAGTCATTTTGATTTTGTCGGAAATGATGGATGTTTTTGCGTCAGGCTTAAGTTTTTGGATCACATCCGAAATAATTTCAACTGCTTTTTTTATTTTCTCTTCACTGGTCATTTTTCCGGTTGAGAACCTGATCGTTCCCATTGCATAATCCAAGGGAACTTTCATCGCAGAAAGAACAGGAGAAACATCTATCGAATCAGAATGACAGGCAGCTCCGGCAGAAGCAGCAACTCCTTCCATTTCTGATAAAATGAGATTTGCTTCGATATTGGGAAAAGCGATGCTCAAAGTATTCGGCAACCGCGTCTCTGGATGTCCGTTCAGTTTTAATTCCGGGAATTTTTCCAATAATCCTTGATGCAACTTATCTCTCATTTTTTTTAGATGAATCATATTTTCAGAAAGATCGCGCGCTGCAATTTTGCAGGCTTTTCCCAGTCCTACAATTTCAAGGACATTTTCGGTTCCAGCTCGTAAATTCTGCTCATGATCTGCTCCGTGCATAAGTTTTGCGAGTTTTGTTCCTCGTTTGATAAATAATGCTCCAATTCCTTTGGGAGCATAAAGTTTATGACCGGCAATCGAGAGCAGATCGATTCCAAGTTCATCGACTTTTACCGGAATTTTTCCCATCGATTGAGCAGCATCCGTGTGCAAAAAAATATTATTGCTTTTTGCAATCCGGGCAATTTCGGATATCGGTTGAATCGTCCCGACTTCGTTGTTGGCATGCATGATCGAGATCAAAATTGTTTGTGATTTAATAGCTTTTCTGACATCTTCGACATCGATCAAACCAAATTCATCGACCGGTAAATATGTTATCTGAAAGCCTTCCGTTTCCAGGAATTTACAGACTTCGATTACAGCCGGATGTTCGATGCTCGAAGTGATAATATGATTTCCTTTATCACGATTGGCAGAAGCAATTCCCTTAATAGCATAATTATTTGATTCTGTTCCTCCGCTGGTAAAAATGATTTCATCCTGATAACAGTTTATCATTTCCGCGATCTGTTTCCGGGCTGTTTCCACTGCTTTTCTGGTCTGAATTCCAAAAAAATGAGAGGAAGAAGGATTGCCGAAATATTGATCGAGATAAGGTTTCATTGCGGCTATAACTTCCGGATCTATCGGAGTAGTGGCATTGTAATCAAGGTAAATTGGATTCATATGTTTTCCTTTTGTACATTTATAAAGTTTCTTAAAATTTAGAATTTTGTAAGATTTATCAAATTATAAAATTATTTTGAAAAAATTGTGTTATAAGTTCTTCTATGAAAGCTTTTTGATTTCAGATAGAATATCTTCAATAACATCTTTGTTCTGAATTTCCTTTTTTTTCCCAACTTTGGTTGAATAAATATAAAACACTTTACCTCCGAATTTTTTTGTGAATTCAAGGTGTGTTTTCATTTGCAATTTTCGTTCTTTATATATTTCAGGAATTTGTGATACATCACTAACAGGTTTAATTTGTAATCCAATATAAGCATCATTAATTTTAATGTAAAAATCAACATTGAAAAGTCTATCCCATTCATCAGGAGCAGGCTCGATTTTATAAGGAATATCGACTTGTAATTGACCATAAACAGTCTTGATTTCTGTCATAAATCCGTCAAAAGTTCTATCGATCACCATATGTAACATATAATCGATACAATCTTCTTCAGTTATATCTTCAACTTCAGCAGATATTACTTCTGTTATTTTAATGTATAATTTCTTCCCTAAATCTTCAATATGTTGTTTTGGTCTTACATTATCGAAATAATACTCTTTCCAATCTTCAATACTTTTAGGCTGACAGTTTCTAATTTCGGCTGATACAGCTCCCACATTCCTCTTAAAATTAAGTTGAAATCTGTTCATCGCACTATTCAATATCCATTCTTTTGCTATTTATAACTCCATTTTTTTTAATTTTTCCAAATTTTTATAATCATAAGAAGTATCGACAGTTACTAAACCGGTTTTTATAAGATGAGCATTGATAAAAGTTTTGTTTCTCAAGTAAACATAACACAGTAAGTTGTTATCATCATCATATTTAATTTTATCATATTTAAGAAATATTTTTTGATTTTTAAATTTATTTTTC
>DRTC01000590.1 GCA_011372345.1 Candidatus Cloacimonadota bacterium | reverse complement strand
TATCATAATGTTCAATAAAGAAAAACTAATGCCCGAATTAGTGAATTAATATGCTGCGAAATTTCATAAAGTTTGCAATAAGAGGAGTTGTCGGAGCAGTGGTCGATACATCAGTGTTATGGACTTTATCAATTGACTTAATGTATGGTAATGTAAATATAAGATGAATTCTATTATCAAAGTCTGCATAAAAGAAGAAGATGTTTTATTAAAAAATTCGAAAATGAACAGGAGTTAAATCAATGAGAAAATTCGCAGAACTGGTATTGAAATATCGTGTTCCGATTATAATTGGAACTATCATTATAACAGTATTTATGGCATTACAATTAACAAAACTGAAAATTAACAGCGACATCCTGGAATATTTGCCGCAGGACGATCCGAATGTGGTTTTATTCAATGAAGTTGGAGATAAATTTGGTGGTAATTCTCTAGCAATGATCGCTTTGGAAACAGATGATGTTTTCAATCCTGAAACATTGAATCGTGTAAATTTAATAACACAAAAATTCAAAGAAATGCCGGAAATATCTTATGTAATTAGTCTTACTGATGTTATCGATATTAAGAAAATTGACGATGGACTGGAAGTTGGAAAATTGGTTGACGATCGCCATATTCCATCTGAAAAAAATGAACTTAAAAGTATCAAGAATTACACATTATCTAAAGAGATGTATCGTGGAAATATCGTTTCTGATGATGGCACTATTGCAGTTATAATCGCCAGATTAAAAGAAGATGTTGATAGAATTGCTGTTGGGCGAGAAATGAAAGAATTTGTTCTGTCCACAAAAGGAAATGAAAAACTATATTTTGCCGGTATTCCCTTCCAGATGATTTTCCTGACAGATGTCATTAATTCCGATGTTATCAAATTACTTCCAGTTGTGCTTCTTTTATTGATCATAACTTTGGCAATTAGTTTTCGCAGTAAGCGCGGTGTGATATTGCCACTCGCAACAGTGATAATTAGCACAACCTGGGGTTTAGGATTAATGTCATTGTTTGGGATCAAACTGACAATCGCTTCTGACGGAATGCCTATCTTGCTGATCGCTATCGGCAGTGCTTACGGAATTCACCTGGTAAACAAATACCTGGAAGATATCCGCAAATGTGATAATAAAATCGAAGCCATCAAATACACTATCAGCGAAGTCGGTGTGCCGATTTTCTTGGCAGGATTGACAACATCTATCGGATTTTTAGCGTTTTTCGTTTCCAATCTGACAATTATCAAAGAATTTGGAATTTTCACGGCAATTGGTGTTATGTTCGCCTATCTTGTTGCCATAACTTTTTTGCCTGCTCTTCTGTCATTTATGCCGGCTCCCAAAATCAAAGCAAAGAAGGAATCTCTTGAACCGACTTTAATGAATCGTTTTATGACCGGTTTAAGCAGATTAATCCTAAAAAGAAAAATTTTAATTCTGATTATCGGTTTCATTATTTTTGCTGTCGGAATCTTCTCGATCTTTAATATTAGCAGAGAAGTAAATATGGTGGATTACTTCGAGAAGGATAGTGAAATTCGTCAGGCAGAAGATATGATGGAATCAAAACTTGGTGGTTCCATTCCTATCCAGATTTTAGTGAAAGGCGATTTGCAAGAACCCGCTGTATTAAAAGAAATGATAAAATTAGAAAAATACTTGAAAAGTCTGCCGGATATACACAGTCCGCAATCGATTGCCGGCCTGATTTGTGAAATGAACGATGTGATGAATGACAGTTATTGCATTCCCGAAACCCGCGAAGGAGTGGCAAATCTCTGGTTCTTTTTAGAAGGAAACGAAATTTTACCACAATTGATAAATTCTCAATATAATGAAGGGTTAATTCAGGCAAAACTGGGAACCGTGAACACCAAAAAATTGACTCTTGTAACTGATGAAATTGATCGTTTTATTTCTGAAAATATTAATTCTGATATAATAGCGATAGATCTGGCGGAAGTAGATTCCAATCTAAAAGAAATAAATCTGGAAAGAATTGAAAATATTTCAAAT
>DRTC01000589.1 GCA_011372345.1 Candidatus Cloacimonadota bacterium | reverse complement strand
AAGCATTGACTTTGATAAAGCCTTTTTTTCGTTAATTATGATTTATATTTATTCGTATTCATCTCTGGTTACCAGTGTCCTTTTGGTTTCGGTTTAGCCGAGTTAGGGATAATAAAGAAGATGTTTTTCAAAAATTCATAAAAGATTTTCTTCCTAAAACAAAACTATTATCCCTTCCAAAAGAAGAATATAAGAATTTAACTGAATCAAAAAAGAATTTAAATCTTGATTTTGATGATCTTTATCAATACAATATCGCAAGATTTTACAATTTGAATATAGTTACTCTGGATAATGATTTTCAAAAGATCAAGGATATTGAGATTAAATTTTTGTGATTTATTAAAATAGTTTTTCTTTAATCATACCCAACCCTCACTTCGTAGCAAGTTGTGAATTACTTCTCTACTCGTTATATTCGTTTTGTCCGTTACGAAATTTATTCTTTTGACAAAAACAAATAGATAAAGTTTTTACGAATCAGGAGGAAATATGCAAAAAATGATAGCCTTTTGCGGATTAGATTGTGCCGTCTGTCCTGCATTTATATCAACTTTAGAAAATGATGATGAGAAAAGAAAGAAAGTTGCATCCGAATGGAATTCCGAACAATATCCTTTAAAACCAGATGATATTAATTGTGATGGCTGCCTTCCAACAAATAAGAGATTAATGGTCTTTTGTCATGACTGCACGATCAGGAGTTGCTGCATTGAAAGAAAGTTAGAGAACTGTGCCTATTGTGATGATTATGTCTGTGAAAAACTGGAGAAGATCTGGAAGATGGTCGATTCTGCAAAAGATACACTTGATGAGATCAGGCGAAATCGCTAAGGAAAATTATGAACAATTTCAGAGAAAATATCAAAAGAGAATTAAAAAATCTATTCGATTCCAATGATTCTGTCTATTCAGTCTGGGAAGGAGGTTCTGCTGCTACCGGATTTCTCGATGAATATTCCGATCTGGATATCGGGATGATCTGTAAAGATGAAGCAGTTGAATCTGTTTTCGAACAGATAGAACAATTCCTTGATAAGAATTATGCTATCAAACATATCTTCAAAGTTCCTGATAAAATGTGGCACGAACATGCGCACAGGTTCTACATCGTCGACAACTCTCCCCCTTTTTTTTATGTTGATATTCTGATCGAAAAGAAATCAGCAACAGGAAATAGGTTTCTCGAATCCGACCGGCACGGTAAGGCACAAATCTGGATCGATAAGAAAAACCTGATCGACCAGACACCAACTCCGGATGAAGTTATCAAGAAAAAAGGAAAATTCTTCTATCAATATATGTGCGATTATTTTCCTATCCAACTGATCGAGATCAAGAAGAACCTTGCTCGTAATAACAAGATCGATGCTCTGCGAACTTATCAGCAGCTTTTCGGTCAGATGGCGTATCTTTTCAATCTGAAATACCGCAGAAACAAATACGATTTTGGTTTGAGATATGCTGAAAGAACTTATCCGCAAGAGATAGTTTCCTTCCTGGAAGAGACAATGTTCGTCAAAGATATCGATGAGATTAAGAAAAAACTGCCAGCTGTTGAGGAGAAGTTTAAAGTATTGATTGAGGAATTGAAAGAGAATTGGAGATAAAAAATTCCTTCTCATTCCCAAGTTGAACTTAGAAATGAGAGAACTTCCGAATGAATCAAAACATTCCGATGTCCTGCGGACAATCGGAAGTTCTATTTCTTCAATATCATCTTCTTTGTAAATGAATCTTGTCCGGTAGTCAGACGATAAAAGTAAATTCCTGATGAGAACTTTGATGCATTCCAAATTATTTCCCCTCGTCCTTGGACAAGCTCAGAATGACACAAGCTCGGGTAAAGTGTCGCTACTTTTTGTCCCTTTATATTGTAGATGTCTAAAGTCACAAAATCAGAATATTGTGTTACATCGAATGAAATAGTAGTAGATACTGTGAATGGATTGGGAAAGTTCGCTAATTTAATATCATTAGTACTTATTATCTCTTCGGAAGAGTCTATTGCTGTCACTCCGTAGAATCCCAGCCGCAGATCCCAATTTCCCTGAATATCAAATTCTTCATCCGCATGATACCAGGTCTGACCAACTCTGATCAAATTACCGTTCGGATTGGAAACGGTATTATCCGAATAACCGATATTATTATTCGGACTATTCAATCCATATGCAATAGTTAGACCAGCCTGTAAATCTTCTTCCGAAAGAAAATAAATATCATTCAACCAGGCTTCGACCAATTCTTCCTGCTGATAATCGGGAGGATAAACTGTCTGGATCAAACTCAAATTATTTTCCATGGGATTACCTCTATAGAAAAACACGAAATCTGTACAATCATCTGAGTTTTCCGGTGCAGTAAACAGAATTGAATTCAAATGATAATCCTGGTATGGAGACAACATTTCTGTTGGAAAATATGCAGCTGATAAGATAAAGGCACCTATATCCTCACTGATCAATTCATTGGCTCCCTGACAATATGTTAACGGATCGGTCAGAGTATATTCCTCCATTTCTATCAGCAGGAAATCATCATGAGAATCCAACACAAATTCATCCTGGTAATAATAATATCTTCCTGCAATAGCAGTAACGGAATAAGTTCCAAATAATATATCTTCAATAAGGAAATCACCGTTCTCATCAGGAGTTGTTTCATAGACATTACCATCTTCATCCGTAAGAGTTACAAGACAGTTTTCCAGAGGTGCACCGGCAATCACGCTTCCTTGCAGTTCCGTCAAATTAGCAAAATATATCAAAGTTGAACGCAAAGTAACTTCCGCTGCCAGAGTTGCTTCATCAATATCTATCAAATCATCCACATGAATAAATCCGGCAGCACGGCAATAGTATTCATCATCTTCCGGAGCATGCATATTCTGATACCACATTCCCAAATAGGCAATAAAATTGCACAGAAAATCCCCGGGATCGTCATTATAATCAATCCAGGTATAAAGATTTGTTTGCTCGGAGACAGCATCTCTAATATATTCAAGCGGTAAAGTTGCATACCTGGCACCATCCGCTTCCATAGTACTGTCCGGTGGATTTGGAGTTGGATAATACGGGGGGATTTCATCCGGTTCCCATTCATCTCTGTTTATTGCTCTGGTTTCGATTTCCCAGGGTCCGTCTCCTGCTCCGAAACTGATAATAATTTCCGGATGAAATTCTTCTGTTCTTGCCCAGAAATCGTTCCAGGTTGCCTGGTAATCTACTTCGAATTCACGAGTATAAACATCGAAGGCAGGGAAAAAGGCATAAACATCGTAACCTCTGTGTTCCCAGTTTTCCCCGATCCAGCCATCCGGATTCAAGATCGGATCAGGACTGAAACGATAGATCATTTCGCTGGTAGGAGACCAATATCCGGTCAGCATGACCACCGGTCTGGCTTCTAAAAAATTAAATAAAATGATTAGAAATAAAATTCCGGTTAATGTTTTCTTCATATTTTGCTCCGATCGTTTACTCTATTTTTAGTTTCAATCTTTTCTTATTGTTGTAATTGTCAAGTTTCATATCAACCAAAAAAATCATCAAAGATAAAAGCGAATTCAAAGTGAAATTGAAATGCGAAGTTCTTCATAGCAGGATCGATAAAACAATATTCCGGAAATATCAGGATAGAATTTATCCGAAAATGTAGTTCGGAAATTGTTGCGAGCTTTAATTCCAAATAAGTTGTTTGACAATTTTTAACCTATTTTCTTCTTAACAACAGAGGTAAAAATGAAAAAATATTATGTTTTATTTTTCTTGTTGAGCAATTTCATATTATTATCACAAACCAGCATCTATGAAATCCAATACACAGAAATTCCCGGAAGCGAAGGAACATATCCGTCACCTTTATTTGAACAATATATTATAACCGGTGGAATCGTTTCCGGTATAAATTTTGATACTGATCATTATTTCATCACATCCTCAACCGGTGGAGCCTGGAATGGAATTTATATCTATGATAATGAGCATACACCGGCAATTGGAGACAGCATCATTGTTTATGGTCAAATCTGGGAATATCATGGTTTTACTGAAATCAGAGATATATCTTCTTTCGAGATCATCAGTTCAAATAATCCATTGCCTTTGTCAGCCTTAGTTAATACGAATGACATAAATTTACAGGAAGCATACGAAAGTGTTCTGATCAAAGTTGAAGATATTACAGTATTTTCCGGATATAATGAATGGTCGGAATGGCAGGTCGATGATGGTTCCGGGGAGTGTTATATCGGTCCCGGATTTTTTAATCTTGAAGAAATGGGTTTTCCTCTCTTTGAAAACTATCCGTTCAATTCTATCACAGGAATTGTTTCCTATTCCTGGGGTTATTTTCTACTGCATCCCAGAAACATAAATGATTTCAATTCCGATCCAGGTGGTCATATTTTCTCAACAAATTCCGAAAATATTTACGGAGAATATAATTTTGAAATTCCTGTTCTAATTTCATTTCTTGAAGAATCCGCAAATATCAATTCCTATCAACTGGATTTTGAATTCGATCCTGAAATTGTGAACTATTCAGGTTTTGATGAGAATGGAACCCTGTCGGAAAATGGTACAGTAACGGATCAGATAGTTGGGAATGAAGTTACCATAGATTTTACCGGCAGTTTTTCTTTTTCCGGGATCGAGCCTTTGATAAATTTAAGTTTCAATGCTCTGAATTCAGGAGATGCGGATATCGAATTGCTCTCGGCAGATATTAACGAAATGGAAGTTTCTTATTTAAGCTCCGGTCAGATCGGTGTTATCATAGAAAATAATCCGATCGGAGACACGCTCACGGTTATTCAACGACCGCTATTGAACATTCCGGCAATCGTCATTCCGGGACAGGCAATGGAGATCGTTTGTCTTGCTCCGGAATCAACAACGGACTGGAGTGCGGAACTGATCCATAACGAAAACACGCTATCTTTGAACATTAACGGGGAAGTGTTCGATACTTCCAGGCAGCGCTGGTTTTTAACAACCATTATTCCCGAACCGGAGATCTTTGAATTATACGATCTGAAGGTTACAGCATCGGGAGATATCGAGGATATAACTGCAAATGCTGTTCAGATAATTCATGAGATCAAAAACGAATATTATTTCATTCATATCACAGATACGCATTTGCCGACCCATCTGTTCTATCCTGATGAAGAGACATTGACCGATACTTCCGAAATCGTCGACTTTCGGGAAGTTATCAATGATATTAACTTGATCAATCCCGAATTTGTGCTGTTCACCGGAGACCTGGTCAATGAAGGAGAATTGGAGGATTTCGAGAACCGGAGATATTTCACAAAAGCACAAAGGTTAATGAAAGAACTGGAAGTTCCTGTCTATCTCGTCTCAGGAAATCACGATCTGGGAGGCTGGAGTGATACTCCTCCTCCGCAGGGGACTGCCCGACGGAACTGGTGGAGATTTTTCGGTTGGAACTGGCTTTCCGATCCTCCTGATATTGAGCCTTATTATACTCAGGATTACAGTTTTGATTATGGATCTGTTCATTTCGTGGGTATGGAAGCATATCTGAACTATGACTATTATATGTATGACATTTACGGTTATGAAAGTTTTATCCCATCACAGATCGTCTGGCTGGAAGAGGATCTGCAGGAAGCAGCAGAGAGCGAAGCAAAGGTCCTGTTCTATCACTATGACTTTTCCGAGCAGATAGATCTTTCCGATCTTGAGGTCGATATGGCACTCTGGGGACACATACACAGTGATGACGGAAACATAAACTCTCATCCTTATAATCTGGCAACAGACAATGTCTGCGATGGAGATCGTGCTTACAGACTTATCAGGGTGAACGATTCCGAACTCGATCCGCAATATACAAGTCATGCAGGATTGAACGGCGAGAACCTGAACATTACTTTCTATCCTTCCAATGAAGGGATCGCAGACAGTGTTTCCGCTATTATCGAGAACCAGCAGAACCTTGATTTT
>DRTC01000588.1 GCA_011372345.1 Candidatus Cloacimonadota bacterium | reverse complement strand
GAATACTCACTTTTTCCGCTTCCGTAAGCTCCAATCACAACAATCAATTTATTATCCATAAAAATTTCCTTTATTTTCAATATTCAAAGAAAGGTTAAATCTATCTTTTATATTGTCAAAATTCTTTTTGTTTTTTTAGTTGTTTTAATTTTATTAAGAAGGAAGAGGAATTTTTTGAAAAAGACAATTATTATAATTTTTTATTTAATATCTGCAATATTTCTATTTTCCATCGAACATCTCGATTTGAATTTTTTCATTGAACCAAGATTCGATGAGAACAACATTGATAAAGAAAAATTTGTTTTGGAAAATACCGTGAATGACTCGATCATTCAGGTCAATATTTTTGGTGGTACAATCCTTAAGGAAGCAAATTCAGACAGTTCGATCATCGCTTTTCTCGATTCTGTAAATTGCCAGTATGCTTGTCCTATCGATTTCTTATTTTATGAAGGAAGCGATACTCTCAATTTCCAGTTCATTGCATCTAATATTAAACACGAGGAAATTCCCCTAATCGAAAATATTATCCTGCAAACTGATTCGATTTCGGTCGGGATATTTTCGATTTACACCCCGGATTTTACGGTCAAGAATGAGATAAATCCTGATGCTGAATTTGATTTCGATGTTTTTGAAGATGCAGCAGAACAGGCAAAATTCCTCAAAAAGAAATCAGATTTTATTATCATGCTTTCAAATATGACAAAATATATCGATGAGGATATTGTCGAAGATCTTCCGGTCGATGTTGTTGTCAGTTTTGATTACCAGAAGAAAAAGAACGAATTGTTTTCCAATAACCGAACTAATTATTACAGCATTCTCTGCCATCGGGGATTTTTTGGGAAATTGAGGTTGATATTTGAGAATGGGAAGATTACGAGGGAGTGGATTGAAGAAAAGATTGAATAACTCACCCTCGGTCCCTCTCTTGGGAAGAGAGGGATGACTTCATGTTTCGGTTAGGTTGAGTTTCTTCTTGTTTCTCTAAAACTCCCTTCTCTTTTTAAGAGAAGGGCTGGGGATGAGTTAAATGAAATCTATTGCAGTCCAAACAGCCGGAAATTTAAGAAAGCATTCTACCAAAGCCGAAAAAATTTTCTGGAATGCTGTTCGGAACAGGAAAATTGAAAACCTGAAATTCAATCGTCAATTTCCGCTCTATTTTGAATATGAAGGACGAAAAAGATTTTTCATTGCAGATTTCTATTGTCATGAAATGAAATTAGTTGTCGAAATAGATGGAGGAATTCATGAGACTCAAAAGGATTGTGATGAGTTGAGAACAGCGATCATCAATGAATTGGGGATGAAAGTTATTAGATTTAATAATGAAAAAGTTATTAAAAATTTGAATGAAGTTATTGAAGAATTAACAAAAATCCTAACACACCGTCGGTTCCTCTCTTGAGAAGAGAGGGATGACTGTCTGTTTCAGTTGGATTTGAGTTTCTTCTTGCTTCTCTTGATCTCCCTTCTCTTCTCAAGAGAAGGACTGGGGATAAGTTAAAATGAAAACACAAATCACTCAATACATTCGCACCCAAATCTCCCGAGGTTTATCCGAACATACGATCAAAGCATACGAAAGTGACCTCTTCCAACTCGAAGAATTTCTAACAAAATATTTTGAAAATGAAGAAGTTAAGATCGAGCAGGTTTCCCGTTTGTTCCTGCGCGATTTTATGCGGCATTTGAGTATGAATAACCGTAGCAACAGAACTCTGGCGCGCAAAGCAACAACCATTAAAAACTTTTTCCAGTTCTGCGAGAGAAATAGAATAATCGAAAAAAATCCGGCAGATAATCTCAAAATCCCGAAATTTGAAAAACACCTGCCTAAACATTTCACAGAGATCGAGATCGACGCACTTCTCAATATTCCCGACCTGACCAGTAAATTCGGAATTCGCAATAAAGCGATTTTAGAGTTGATCTATTCCAGCGGAATGAGGATCAGCGAAATCGCAAATTGTACACTTCAGCAAATCGATCTGAACGAGAAAATTATAAGAGTAATTGGAAAAGGTAACAAAGAACGGATTGTTCCGATTGGGAAAAAAGCAATCAAAGCAATAAAGAATTATTTACAAATCAGAAGTCAGTTTCATCCCTCCGGCAACTGCCGGAGGGAATTAAAGAGGATTTCAAATATCTTCCTATCCAAAAGCGGAAAACCATTGTCTTCAGACGAACTACGCGAAATCCTCGATAGATATATCATTCTTGTTGCCAAAACCAAAGGTTATTCTCCACATTCCATTCGACATTCATTTGCTACACATCTGCTCTCACATGGAGCAGATTTGAGAGCAGTTCAGGAAATGCTCGGACACAGCAATCTTTCCACAACAGAGATCTATACTCATCTTTCTTTGAAGGATCTGAAAAAGGTATACGAGCAGGCACATCCGAGAAGTAAGAAGAAGGATTGATTGGAAACTTGCCAAATTTTTAAAATTTGGCAAGTATATAATCTTGGTTCAAAAGTTGCATCTTAATTTGTTTATGTATCAAATCTTTATGATTTGTGAAGTTTATAAAATAAAAAAAAGGAGCAAATTATCATGGAAAAAATAACCTTTCTCTTATCAATTATTTTCCCATTAATCCTTCTATCCCAAACCCACATCCCGGCAGGAAATGTAAACGGAAATTGGGTTTTTGAAAATTCCCCTTACATCATCGATGGAGAAATCTCTATCCAATCCGAAGATTTGTTAACCATCGAACCTGCTGTCGAAGTAATCTTTTCCGATCATTACAAATTTAACATTTACGGCAGACTTCTCGCAGAAGGAACCGAATCCGATTCCATTTATTTCACAGCAGAAAATGCATTCATCGGTTGGCATGGATTAAGATTTTCCAACACAAACTCGCAGGATAGTTCGAAGGTTGTTTATTGCAGGCTTGAATACGGAAAAGCGGAGGGAACCGGTTTATATGAAGTTTTTGGCGGAGCGATTTTCCTGAATCAATCATCGAATGTTCTCATAAATAACTGTCTGATAAAAAACAACTCTGCGGAAAATGGCGGTGGAATATTCTGCTACAATTCCAGTCCGGAAATTTTAAACACAACAATTTCCAATAATGATGCAGATTACGGTGGCGGAATAGAGTGTTATTTTAATTCCAATCCGAATATGAACAATGTTATAATTACCGGAAATTCGGCAATTGAAGGTGGCGGTTTTTTCTGTAAAAATAATTCCAATTCCAATCTGGAAAATGTGACGATCGAGTCAAATACTGCTGATTACGGCGGTGGATTTTATTCTTATGATTCTTTTCCGTATATTATCGATTCCAATATTCTGAACAATGAAGCCAATCATGATGGTGGTGGAATCCATATTTCCGAAAATTCCGAAGCAATTTTCGAGAATGTTCTGATTTCAGGAAATTCCACAGCTTTTAATGGCGGAGGAGTTTTCTGTTGCGGTAATTCATCACCCATATTTAATAATGTGACGATCAGCAATAATTTTGTTCCTTCCAGTGATGATCCGGGAGGAGCCGGATTTTCCTGTTGGGGAGCAAGTCCTGTTTTGAGTAATGTTACAATTACTGAAAATAATACTGCGGGTGGCGGTGGTGGAATTGAGTGTTCTTATAATTCTTCATTGATTATTACTAATGGAATTATTAGCAGAAATATGGCTGGTTCCGGCGGCGGAATTTCTATTTATAATTCTACAATAAATTTATCCAGAGTAACAATTTCAGAAAATATTTCCGGAAATCAAGGAGGTGGAATTGTTTTCAGTTATGATTCCGAGATAGTTTTTGATCCTGATAATCGCTGTAATATTTATTGCAATAATGGTATTAACAGCAATCTCGGAGACGATATTTACGCACATAATATCAATGAATGCAATATCATCGTAGATACTTTTACAGTAATTGAACCTACCGAATATCAAGTCCATCCGATTGAAGATTTCACTTTTGACATTCAGAACGGAATGATAGAAGCGGTTAATGCGGATCTGTATGTAAATCCAACCGGAGATAATAATAACAGCGGACTTACAGCAGATGATCCCTTAAAAAACATATTTTATGCTCTTCAGAAAATTATTGGCGTTGAGTCGAATCCCGTGTCGATATTCCTGGCAAACGGAACATATTCACCATCTCAAACTAATGAATCTTTTTTTATATTATGTAAGGATTATGTGGACATTATCGGTGAAAGCAGGGAAAATACAATATTGGATGCAGAAGAATCCAATCGTGTTTTCTCTTCACTTGGAACTACGCATTCGATAAAAAATCTAACAATAAAAAACGGCAGTCATCCAAACTATAGAAACGGTGGAGGAATTTATATAGACGGATCAAATATTGAGTTGGAGAATCTATTGATAACTTCCAATAGCAGTAATTCTAGGGGTGGCGGTATTTATTGCAGAGATTCAGATCCAATATTAAATAGTGTCCGAATTGAGAATAATAGTGCAAACGGTTTTAATGGTTTCGGAGGAGGAATTTATTTTTATGATTCCAATCCGTTTTTATCTTCGGTAACAATTTCAAATAATTATGCCGGTTCCGGAAGTGGTATCGTTTTGAATAATTCAAATCCGGTTTTGGATGCTGAAAACAGGTGCAATATATACAATAACAATTCCGAAATAAATTACGGAAATGATATCTTCCT
>DRTC01000587.1 GCA_011372345.1 Candidatus Cloacimonadota bacterium | reverse complement strand
GCATTAACACGGTTAATGCACTCCAAAAAAAATAAAAAATGGAGAAAAAATGAACTCAAAAGAACAAATATTAGAAAATACTATTAAAAGATGTCGGGAAAAACACATCATCATCCCAACTTATAAGCAAATGAGAAATCCGGATTTGATTCCGGAAAAGATCAAAGAGAAACTGAAAAACATCGGTTTATGGGATTTGAATTCTTTGAATTTATTCAGAATAACCTGGAAAAACGAACCAGTGAAATTCGGTGGTGGTTTCGGAAATGTTAATTATATCGAACTTCCATCCGAACTTACCGGAGTAAAAGCCCGGATCATCATGCTGATCGGTAAGTTCTTCCCAACCGGAGCACACAAGGTTGGAGCAACATTCGGTCCGCTCGTTGAAAAACTGGTCAGCGGTAGATTTGATCCAACAACGCAGAAAGCACTTTGGCCCTCGACCGGAAATTACTGTCGCGGAGGTGCTTATGATTCCTATCTGCTCGGTTGTCAATCGATTGCAGTTTTACCCGAAGAAATGAGCCAGGAAAGATTCGACTGGCTACATAAGATCGGAGCAGAAGTTTATGCAACTCCCGGCTGTGAAAGTAATGTCAAAGAAATTTACGATAAAGCAAAAGAATTGTGTCATGCCCGACCTGATGAAATTGTGAACCTGAACCAGTTCAGCGAAATTGGAAATGCTCTCTGGCATTATGCTGTGACCGGTCCGGCGATGGAAGAAGTTTTTCATTCTGAAAAAAAAGGAGAACAGAGATTCAGTGCACTTTTCCTGACTCAAGGTTCTGCCGGAACTCTTGGTTGTGCTGATTATCTGCGGGAAAAGTTCCCAAACTTCAAGGTTTGTGCCGGAGAAGCATTGCAATGTCCAACTTTACTTTATAATGGTTATGGTGGACATCGTATCGAAGGAATTGGTGACAAGCATGTTCCCTGGATCCATAATCTGAAAAATATGGATATGGTTGCCGGCATCGATGATGAACCGAATATGCACATCATGAGACTATTCAATGAACCGGAAGGTAAGAAACTTCTTATCGAAAAAGGAGTTGCTCCGGAATTTGTTGAAAAACTCGATCTGTTAGGAAGTTCCTCGATCGCAAACCTGATGGGAACGATCAAGATGGCAAAATATTATGAAATGAACAAAAATGATATTGTTTTCACAGTTGCCACAGATTCAATGGAAATGTATCAAAGCAGGATTTTCGAGGAAAGGAAAAAACTTGGTAATTTTGATTCCAAAAAGGCTGCCATCACTTTTGAAGCGGATTTGATGGGAATCGGAATCGATAATATGATCGAGATGACATATTATGAAAAGAGAAGAATGCACAACCTTAAGTATTTCACCTGGATCGAACAGCAGGGAAAAACCGTCGAAGAACTCAATGCTCAATGGTATGATGATAATTATTGGAAAAGACAGTTTGGGCAAGTCGATGAATGGGATGAGAAGATCATGGAATTTAATGAGAGAACGGGATTGCTGAAGGAATATGAATAAAAATATGCCACTGACTTACACTGATAAACACAGAGAATTATTTTGAAGTCAGTGTAATTCAGTGAAAGTCTGTGGCTTTTTTTGGATAATCTATGAAAGATAAATATTATTTTGAATGTACAAACTGCAGGAAGAAATATTCTCCGCAGGAAGTTACTTATCTCTGTCCTGATTGCGAAAAGGAAAATACCAAAGATCAACCTTTGAAAGGAGTTCTGAAAACAGTTTACAATTACAAAAAGATCAAACACAGATATAAAAAAAACAAACTCTTTGATAAACTGAAAGAGAAAGAATTTCGGGAACTTCTACCAATAAATTCTGAAAGAAGTTTGTCATTTTTGAAAGTTGGAAAAACTCCGCTTTACGAAATCTCAAACTTGCCAAATTTTCGAAATTTGGCAAGTTTTCAACTCTTTCTCAAAGACGACTCCCAAAACCCGACCTTTTCTTTCAAAGACAGAGCATCAGACCTTGTCTGTGCAGTTGCTAAAGAAAAAGAGATCGATACGATTTGTGCAGCCTCGACTGGAAATGCAGGTTCGTCACTCGCCGGGATCTGTGCATCCCAAAACCAAAAGGCTATCATTTTCGTTCCTGCTAAGGCACCGAAAGCTAAACTCACTCAAATCTGTATGTATGGAGCAAGGATAATTCCAGTGGAAGGAACTTATGATGATGCTTTTGAACTATGCGTTCAGGCAACAGAAAAATTCGGTTGGTACAATCGTAACACCGCTTATAATCCTTTCACGATCGAAGGTAAGAAAATCGTTTCTTTCGAGATTTTCCAGCAGTTGAAAAAGGAAGTTCCGGACAGGATCTTTGTTCCGGTTGGTGATGGATGTATAATTTCCGGTGTTTATAAAGGTTTTGAAGATCTTTTGAAATTAGGTTCGATTGAAAAGGTACCGACGATCATTGCAGTTCAATCTGAAAAAAGCGATAATATCGTCAGGAATTTGCATAATGAAAAATTCATTTCCAAACCGAGTAAAACGATCGCTGATTCCATCGCAGTCGATTATCCTGCCAATTTTTGGATGACTAAAAAATTTATCCAAAAATATGATGGAGAAGGAATTACGGTTTCCGATGATGAAATATTAGAAGCTTCCAAAACATTGAGTTCTGAAACAGGAATTTTTACAGAACCTGCTTCCGCAACAAGTTTTGCCGGATTCCTGAAATATCTGGAACATAAAAAGCTCGAAGAAAATTCCAAAAATGTTGTTTTGCTGACCGGAAGCGGATTGAAAGATGTGAAAGCTGTTCAGGAAATTATTCGGATTCCAAAAGCAATAAAAATTCTGGACGAAATAACTCCTTGACATAAAAACGCTATGGCGTTATTAGGATTATATGGATAAAAGATTTATGGAGGGATGATGTCTCATCTTACAAAAAGAGCAACTGTTTATTTTGAACCTGAAATCCATCATATTCTTAAATTAAAAGCATTGGAAACTCATCGGTCAATTTCAGATATTGTAGATGAAGCATTACGATTGGAACTTGCCGAAGATGCAGAGGATATAAAAGCATTTGCTGAACGAGAAAATGAAGAAGCAATTTCTTTTGAGAAATTGGTTCTGAATCTGAAAAAAAATGGAAAAATTTAAAATCCTGATTAAAAAATCAGTTGAAAAAGACTTTTCAAAACTATCAAAAAAAGACATTCAGAATATTTTGAAACTGATCGAATCACTATCTGAAAATCCATTCCCAAAAAAAGCAAAAAAACTAACAGCCAGTAATAAATATCGCATTCGATATAGAAATATTAGGATTTTGTACAAGATCGAAAACAAAATATTAATCATAATAATTTTCAAAATTGCTCATCGAAAAGATGTTTATAGGATGTAAGCAAGATTCCGATCTTGCCTCTTTCGACATTGGAATGTCAAATTACGGAATTCGCGAATATCCGCTGTATAAATTGGAGTTAAAATGAACTCAGTCAGAAAATTCGATGCCCGTCCAAAATTGAACGGTTCCTGGAAATTCATCGATGATTATTCCGACAAAGATATGATCTATGGTTATCTATATTACGCAAAAGTTCATCACGGAGTTATAAAAAAAATTTCTTTTCCTTTAGAATTCGATTTGACTGAGTTTACCATCGTTTATGCTAAAGACATTCCCGGCAAAAATATTGTTCCCGAACCTGAGCCGGATCAACCTTTTATGACAACAAGAGAAATTACTCATTTTGGTCAGATCATTATGGGAATTGCTCATCCCAATAAAGAAACTTTAAGAAATTTCGTCAACCAGATCAAAGTAGATTATGATGAACTTCCTGCTCTAACCGATATTAAAGAGACTCTTGAAAATGAGAAAAATGCTTTTGGAAAAGAGATAATTATTGATCATCGAAGGAATTTTAATAATAGTAAAAGTTGGATAAAAACTCATTCTGTTTATTACACTTCACATCAGGAGCAGGCTTATCTCGAACCACAGGGAATGATCGCAATCTATGATGCTGAAAAGAAAACAATGTTTGTTAAAGGAACAATGCAATGTCCTTTTTTTGTGAAGGATGCAGTAGTACAAATTTTAGGAAATTCGGTTCGGGAAGTGATCGTAGAAACATCAGAAGGAATTGGAGGAGCGTTCGGAGGAAAAGAAGATTTTCCTAATATTATTGCAGGAATAACAGCACTACTTTCATATAAAAGCGGAAAACCGGTAAAGACAATTCTTGATCGGTCAGATGATATTCAGATCACGACAAAGCGTCATCCTTCCAGAGTTGAAATTGAAACTTTGACTGATCCAAAAACACAGAAAATCAGAAGTCTGAAAATCGATTACCGACTCGATGCAGGAGCATTTCAGACTTTATCTCCGGTTGTGCTGGCGCGGGGAGTTCTGCATGCTTCCGGAAGTTATGCCATCGAAGATTCATACATTCAGGGAAGACTTTTCAGAAGCAATACTCCAACCAATGGTGCATTCAGAGGTTTTGGTGCACCTCAGGCTTTCTTTGCCATAGATTCTCATATTGAAAAAATCGCTGCTGAATTAAATTTGAATCCATACGATTTCAGGAAAAAGAATATTTTCCGGATTGGAGATGAACTTCCATCGTCTCAAAAAATACCGGAAAATCATTTACTGGATTGCTTCGAGAAAACTATTCAAAAATCAGATTATCAAACAAAATATCGAGAATTTATCGAATACAATAAAAATAATAAAGATAAAAAAGGAATTGGAATTTCACTCGGATATCACGGTGGAGGTTACACCGGGAATGGTGAGAAAATTCTAAATTCCGAAATAAAGATAACGATCGAAGAAAATGCAGAGGTAAAGATTTTCGTTGCCAATACCGAGATGGGACAGGGTGCACACACAACTCTTGCTCAAATCGTAAGCGAAACTTTAGATCATCCTTTGGAAAGGACAATTGTTCAACTGCCCAACACGAGCAAAACGCCAAACAGCGGGCCGACTGTTGCTTCCAGAACGATTTATATTGTTGGACACCTGTTAAGAAAATTATCTCTGAAAATCAAAAAAGAATTGAATTTCGAAAATCTTGAGAAATACATTAAAAAAAAATCCATAAAATTCCCTCTTGAATACAGGATGAATTTTGTACCGGATCCATCCGTTTTTTTTAATGAAGATACTTTCCAGGGAATCGGTTACAAAGACTATTCCTGGGCAGCCTGCGTTTCGGAGATTTATTTTCATGCTGATAGTTATCAAATCGAAGTAAAAAAGATCTGGACTGTTCTTGATATTGGGAAAGTCATCAATCTACAAATTGCTGAAGGTCAGGTTCAGGGAGGATTGATCCAGGCAGTCGGTTATGCAACATCCGAATTTTTCTATAAAAAAGGTTTCGGTAGATTGGAAGGATTCACCGATTATGTTTTGCCAACTTCTTTGGACATTCCTGAAATGGATATCGAATTTATTCATACAAATTCGGAAATCGCCAAAGGACTCGGAGAAATTCCCATGGATTATCCGGCACCTTCTATCCGTAATGCATTTTATCAGGCTACCGGAATATTTATCAATGAGATACCTCTGACTCCTGAAATTATTTTTAAACACATCAGAGAACAGAAGAAATGATATTAACCATCAAAGGAAGGTTAAATTAACGCTATTTTTTATCCGTGTTGATCTGTGAAAATCCGTGAGCAGAAAAAAAGGAAGGCAGATGAAGATCAGTTTCAAATTAAATAATAAAAATGTTAGCATAAACACAGATCCGATGAGACGATTGATCGATGTGATTCGCGAGGATTTTAGTTTAACCGGAACTAAAGAAGGCTGCGGAGAAGGTGAGTGCGGAGCATGTACAATTCTGATGAATGAAAAACCTGTTACAAGCTGCATTTTAAACGCTGTTCACGCAGATGGAAACGAGATTCTGACTGTTGAAGCAATTGCAGAAACTCCGGAAGGAAAACTGTTGATCGATTGCTTTGATGAGACAAATGCTGTGCAATGCGGATTTTGTTTTCCGGGCTTTCTGGTTTCTTCCTATTCTTATCTTAAGAACGACGGTGAAGCGAATCTTGATAAAATTAAGGAAAATCTTTCCGGAAATATATGTAGATGTACAGGTTATCAGAAAATATTTGAATCTGTTTTTATGGCATGTAATAAATGTGACTCAAACACAGAGTAGCACATTTTTGTAAAATGTGTTCCCAAATGATATTGTAAGGTGGTTATATTTTATTCACAGAATATAATTCTGTGCTGCTTTTATAATCAGAATTGATTGTAATCCAATTTGGAGCGAAGATGATTTTTTATAAGCCGAATAATCTCAACCAGCTATTTGAAATATCAGAAAAATTTGAAGGCAGAAAATACTTCCTTGCCGGTGGATCTGATATTAATGTCCAGATCAAGAAGGGATTGATAAAAGACGAACCTTTGATTTTTATAAATCATTTAAAGGAGTTAAAAGGAATACAGCATTTTGATGATCAAATAATTATTGGAGCTTTAAATACTTTTCAAGAAATATTGAATTCCGATCTGATCAAACAGAAGTTTCCTTTTTTCCAGCGATCTTTAAAAAATTTTGCTTCACCTCTTTTACAATCGATCGCAACTATCGGAGGAAATATTGCCAATGGTTCACCAACTGCTGATGTAGTTCCTTTATTACTGGTATTAGATGCAAAATTAAAACTTTTTTCCAAATCGAAGATACGCGTAATTCCAATAAATGAATTTTATCGTGGTTATAAACAATTTAATTTGAATAAAAACGAAATTATCGGGGCTGTTTCAATTCCGGAAAACGCTGAATCAGGTTATGAAACATTTTACCGGAAAATTGGTTCCAGGAAATCTCTTTATATAGCAAAAATCGCTTTGGCTGGACTGAAGAAAATTTCCAATGAGAAAATTATTAAAGTTAAATTTGCAGCTGGAAGTTTGAATGAATATCCAAGAAGATTAAAAAAACTTGAAAGTTATCTCATTAATAAAAATCATTCTAAAATAGAAAAAACCGAAATAAAAGAAGTTCTTTTGAAAGAGATCACTCCCATTTCTGATCTGCGTTCTGATAAAGATTATCGTTTTGAAGTATGTTTAAACTTGATAAATATTTTTCTGAATACCTAACCGAAGAAACCGGAAAAGATTTACCGCGAATTAACACGAATTTACGCGAATAAAAAAAGTTGGATATAAAATTTATCCGTTTGAATCGCTTCTGCTATAGTGTTCACAGAGAGCGATGAAAATGTTTTGCCAAAAAAAATACGAAAATTAGAAATAAGATGCTTTTTTTCTTTAACAAGCAAAGAAAAAAACCACTCTTCGAGTGGGATGCACGCTAGTTTCCAAATTCTCCCGAAAGCTTTCGGGAGGAACACAATTG
>DRTC01000586.1 GCA_011372345.1 Candidatus Cloacimonadota bacterium | reverse complement strand
TTCTTTCACTTCATCTTTATCAACCGTAAAATCCAGCACCATCTGTGGTTTCGTCTTTTTCATTTCCTTTAATTTCTTACGAGCACCTTCTATTGTATATTTCTGTGTATAGAGCATGTATTTGATCTTTTTCAGGAGTTCGATATCTTCGGGATTATATCTGCGGTTTCTGTCTTTTGCTTTTTTGGGTTTCAATTGCGGGAATTCTTTTTCCCAATATCGTAAAACATGTGCTTTAAGTTCTAATAAATTACAAACTTCACCGATCGTATAATAATATTTTTTCATTTTCTCACCACAAAGTCACAAAGACACAAAGATTTTTTACCCGCGAAACACACGAAAATACACGAAAATTTTAACAGCGAATCCGTCTTCGTTAAAACTACGACGGGACAAGCAAAACGAACAAGAACTGACTTTTTTTGCCACTGACTTTCACTGACCAACAATGACTTCTTCATTTTTTCCTTCGTTATTCATCATTCCTTGTTCGATATTGGATATTCTTGGTTTTGATTGTTCTCGACTCGAACTGCGTTACAAGTCAAGTCCAATCATATCCTGTAAATCCTGTTATCCTGTCTTTCCTTTTTCTTTCAGTGCATTCGGTGTTTTCGGTGTTAATTTTTCCGTGTTCCTTTCATCTGATCATCCATTTTTTCAGGAGGAACACGACAATTAATAATCCTGCTCCAAACACGAAAACCAATGGAAACCAGTAAAGATATTTTGTAAAGATAGAATTTCCTTCATAAAGAAATAATCTATCGTGAATAACATTTCTTTCAAATAGTCTGGTTTTTTGGAGAACTTTCCCGGTTGGAGAAATGATCAGCGAATAACCTGTATTTGCGGCTCGATAGATCTGCTTTCTCGTTTCGATCGCCCGGAATTTTGTCATAACTGCGTGCTGGTATGTTCCTGCAGAACGATAGAACCAGGCATCATTGGTGAGATTCACAATGAAATCTGCATTTTGCTGAGCTATTTTTAAAGTCAATTTTGAGAAGGCAATTTCAAAGCAGATCAAGGGTGAATATTTATAGCCATCTACATCATAAAATTCCAGTTCTGTTCCATATTCCCAGTTTGCCTGACCGAAATCCAGTTTCCAGAGGAGCGGAAAAATATTTAAAAATGGAATTCTCTCTCCAAAAGGGACGAGTACATTTTTATAATATAAAGGATAATATTTTCCGTTCTTATCGATTCTTGTGCAGGAGTTATAAAACTTAAAACGGCTATGATAAGTAGAATCAGCAATCTCATAATGCGGGAAACCGGTGAAAATGTCTGTTTGAACCTTTCTTGCTGTTCTGCTGATAAAACTCCTGAATTTTGTCTGTCGCTTGACATAAGCAGGAATCGCTGATTCAGGCCAGATGATCAAGGAAGAATTATTTTTCGCAGCAATTTCCGAATATTTCTCATACAAAATAAGAGTTGAATCGAGATAACTCTGTTCCCATTTTTTGTTTTGAGGAACACTGACCTGTACGATGGAAATATCGGTTTTGGTTTCTTGTAAAGGAATTGTAATTAATCGATATATTCCATATCCAAACCAGATAATCAGCAGCAAAATTATCGATAGTAAATTTCTTATTAGATTATTCCTCAATTCATAAAAGAATATATTCAAAATGATGATCAATAAGGAAAGAAGATAAATTCCGCCGATTTCAGCAGGTTGGAGCAGAATTAAATAATCCGACAGAGAATATCCGGCATTGAACCAGGGAAAGCGGAATTCACCAAAATTTTGGAGATATTCAAAAGAAAGCCAGAAACAGATAAATATTAAATAGCGAAGTTTGGGGAGGATTTTCCATAAATTTCTGATCAAAAGGAAAAGAATGGAAAAATAAATTCCAAATAAAATGAATAATCCGAAAAATCCGGGAATCGTAACGAGAGAAATCCAATGTAAGCTGATAAGAGTGTAAACCGTGCTGAAAATTATTGCGGAAAGGATTATTTTCTTATTCTTAAGATTTTCATTAAAAAGAGAAAAAAGCGGGATAAATCCCCAAAAACTCAAGAAACCAAGATGTAGCGGAAGTCTGCTCAAACCTAATAACAAAGCGGCTAATAGAGGTTTATAAATATAGGATTTTTTCATTCTTGGAATCTCTTATTTTAAAGACGATTCATCGAAAATTTGTTTTTAGAAATCCACAACTTCAATTGTGGGCTTCTCTTAACTCCATATTTATCTTCTTTCATACACAAATTCTGCAATCCACATTTCCTTTTCGGAAAGCAGAAGACAAAGATTATTCTTTATTTCAAAAAATTTCCAGGGAAAAACAGAAACTGCGAGTATTTTCTCTGAATCAGGATGTTCGAGAGCAAAACGGGATAACTTAAAATCCTGGAATTTATCAGTCTGATAATAACCAGGAGACTCTTTGACAAATTGGCCGAGACTTTCAAAAAATGTTGTTTTATCATTAACTTTATCATAAATTAGTATGTAATTCAAAGTTTTTGTCAATTGCTGCGGTTTATCGATCTGAAATTTTCCGAAAGTGTAGATGTTATTCTCTCCGAATTTTTTGGTAACAACGATTTCCTTTCTATTTTCATCAAAAATGTAAAAAGTTTCGTCGCTGCTGATATCGAATAAACCTGGTTCACCAATATTCTCGATCTCAAATTCAGTTATCCATTTCCCTTCCGTATCAAACTTTTTGACCTTTTTCTCAAAACTGTCCAAAGCCAGCAGATTGCCGTCAGGAGCAGTTTTTATATCGGAAAGTTTGGTAAAATTATGTTTCTCAAAACCGAGTCCGCCGATCTTGTTGATTCTTTTCCCGTTTTGATAAATATGGATTATATTGGAGTTTTTTTCAATGATAAAAGCGGTTTTTTCAGTACTTGAATAACAGCATTTTTGGGGAATAAAATCAAGTTCAATTTTTTGGATAATATTCAAATGTATAGGAACAACTTTCTGTTGCTGCTGGGA
>DRTC01000585.1 GCA_011372345.1 Candidatus Cloacimonadota bacterium | reverse complement strand
GCCTACTACTAAAGGGTTTGAGTGTTCCCCTACCTGAAGGTAGGGGCTATTGATTCGGATTTTTCTGGAAATTAGGATAAATCAAAAACCCACACCTTCAGGTGTGGGAATCAAACGCAAACAGAAAAGGAAATACGCCGTTCATGATGTTACTAAAAAAAGATGTGTATAATGGACAGCTTAACAAGGGGTTTTTATTACTGCGAAACTTGAGATTATTAATTTTTCTCAAAACTCCAATCCGTACCATCCTTTCTATCTTTTAGAACAATTCCTGTTTTTTTCAGATCATCTCTGATCATATCTGCAAATTTCCAGTTTTTCTCCTGCTTGAATATTTTTCTGTATTTGATCAGCAGTTCGATCAAATTTTCGGAAATCGAGTCTAAATTCGTTTTAAGTTTTTCCTCGATATTTTGGAAGAAACCGAGTGCTGAACCGAGTTCGATCAATAAATGAGCATAATTTTTATAATCTGCATTTGATTTCGTTTTTAGATCACGAATAATTTTCACGATTTCAAAAAGCACAGCAACTGCTTTTGCAGTATTAAAATCATCATCCATAGCTTCGGTGAATTTACCTTTTAATTTGAATTGTTTTGCAGAATATTCAGGACTTTCAGTTTGGAATGATAAATAATCTACTTCTGATAAAATTGAATAGAAATTCTTCATCGCCTGCTGGGATTCTTTGAGAATTTCTTCACTGAAATCGATGGGACTACGATAATGTTTAGAAAGGAAAAAGAACCTGATCGTTTCCGGATCAAATTTTTTTAGAACATCTTTTACTGTGAAAAAATTACCCAGACTTTTGGACATTTTTTCTCCTTCCAGATCGAGAAAACCGTTATGTATCCAGTAGTTTGCCAGAGGTTTTTCGGAAATCGCTTCTGCCTGCGCCAGTTCATTCTCGTGATGCGGAAAGATCAAATCATTACCTCCGCCGTGAATATCGAAAGTTTCTCCCAGAAATTTTCTCGACATCACAACACATTCCGTATGCCAGCCGGGACGACCTTTTCCCCAGGGACTTCCCCAATTTGGTTCTCCGGGTTTTGCCTTCTTCCAGAGTGTAAAATCTGCCGGATGTTTTTTTAGTTTATTCGCTTCCACTCTTGCTCCTGCTTTCTGGTCTTCTATCTTTTTCCCGGATAATTTTCCATATTCTTTAAAGGAAGTAACCGAAAAGTAAACATCACCGTTTTTCTCATAAGCAAAACCTTTATCCTCAAGAGTTTTGATCAATTTGATCATTTCTCCGATATATTCGGTTGCTTTGGGTTGATGAGTAAGTTTCTTGATACCCAGTTTTGTAATATCATCAAAAAATGCTTTAATATATTTTTTCGCAACTTCAGAAGCAGGAATTTTCTCGGAAATAGACTGCTCTATAAGTTTATCATCTATATCAGTAATGTTTTGCACATAAGTAACATCAAAACCAAGAAACTCAAAATATCTGCGGATAACATCGAAAACAACATTATTGCGAGCATTTCCGATATGAATGTAATTATAGACTGTCGGACCGCAATTATACATTTTTATTTTCCCTGGTTCTATGGGTTTGAATTCTTCTTTTTTTCTTGTTAAAGTATTATAAATTTTCATTTAATCCCCATAATGTAATATCGAAATCACACTCTCTCCTGAAACCTTTTCATACTCGAGACCTGTTTTCCATTTTTCCGAAATTATCTCCTTTTTTGAATGTTCGACAATAATTTTTCCTTTTTTTTTCATAACCTTTTTCTGACAAATTAATTCTATTGTTTTATTCACCAAATTTTTATTATAAGGAGGATCGAGAAAGATCAGATCGAATTGTTCGGGACAGGTCTTCAAAAACGGACTTACTCTGCGATGATAGACTTTACAGATATCTTCGCAATTCAATTTACTGATATTGCTGTTAATCGTGTGAATTGCTCTTGAAGAGACATCGACAAAAACTGCTGATATTGCTCCCCGACTTAAACTTTCCAAACCAAGCGAACCTGTTCCTGCAAAAAGGTCGAGAACCGTTTTTTGAGCACAATCCGGAAGCACGGAAAAGATAACCTCTTTCAGAAAATCCGTAGTTGGACGGCTGATATTTCCCGGAACGGAAAATAAATTTGCTTTTTTAAATTTTCCAGCAATAATTCTCATTTCTTCCTGCTCTTTTTGGGGAAAGCAAATTTGAATTCCATCTGGACAGCTTTTTTTTCAAAATTGGGACACTTAACTAAAATTATATCACTTGATTGTTTACATTTCCTTGTGCATTTTGCACATAATTTATTGATTTTCTGGGGAATTTGCATTTTTATAAAATTTTATAGCTTTATTGATTTGGGATAACTTTATCTCCTCGAAAGTTCCGATCTTTTTTAGATGAGTCTCATAAAGATCCTTTAT
>DRTC01000584.1 GCA_011372345.1 Candidatus Cloacimonadota bacterium | reverse complement strand
TCTATAATCTATCTCCCGCAGGTTTTATTGCTGTAAGTACTGATGATGGTATTTATCCGGTAATCGCTTATTCGTTCCATAATTGCTTATTTGAAGAGGATTCCGAACAAAATCTTGTTTATAAAATGTTTTTGAGTGATCTTAAATTGCGTTTGAATTATTATCGGAATAATCCTCAAAAAGCAAAAAAAAATCAGTCAATCTGGAAACGATTTATTAATGATGAAATAGAAGTGACTCGTCCTCAATATTGGCCTGAACAGGGAACTACTCCAACCAGCGGCTGGGTGGAAACGCAATGGCATCAAACCGGAGTGTTCAATGATTTCTGTCCGCTGGACAATTCCGGACAGCGGGCTGTTGTCGGATGTGTTGCGACGGCAATGGCGATGATCATGGATTATTATCAGTATGTCGGAGTTGAGATGTTCACAGATGCAGATGATTATTCTGCCAATGGGATCAGTATCGATGATGAGCACGAGGAAAGAGATTTTCCTTCATTTCCGCAACTGAACTTATACATGAATGATTTGAGAATGCACTATATCAATGACGATTATTTAACTAACCAGGATAAAGCAGCGATCAATTTTGCCGCAGGGATTTCCGTAAATATGTATTACAGTTCGCAAGGTTCGGGTGCGTATACTTCTGATGTTGCAACTGCTCTTGTTAACAAGTTCAACTACGCTAATGCCGAGTGGGTCGATAATTACGGTGCCGAATTTTATACTCAACTTATCCAGAATATGATGAATGCTCAACCTGCTGAATTCTCCATCACTCATGCTGATGGAAGCGGCGGACATGCCATTATTTGCGACGGCTACAACACGGATGATTATTATCATCTCAATTTTGGCTGGGGAACTTCCAATGTTACCTGCTGGTATCTTCTACCGGAAGGAATGCCCAGCGGTTATTCCGTCATCAATGGTGCAGTTATGGAAATCGAGAAAGGTCCCGATCCTTTGACTGTTAATGGAAATGTGATTATAGAGGGAGTCTCTCCTGAAGGAACTTATATCACTTTGGAAGGAGAGAGATTTTTTGAAACTTATGTTCCTGACGAAAGCGGTGATTTTGTTTTCCCTGCAATTTTCAGCGGAACTTATACAGCGGCTGCAATCCTGGAAAGAGTTTATTATGAATCTTTCGAAATTGAATTAGATTCTCTGAACAATTTTATCCAGTTCAATCTTGGCAATTATGAAGCTTTGACCGGAACTGTTACTGCTCCAATCGATCCGGAAGGTTGTTTCATTGCTCTTTACCAGGAAAATGAGATGGTTTATAATGGTATTACAAATTCTATGGGAGAATACTCGATCCCTGATGTTCTGCCCGGAGATTATATCGCGATGGCAAGTCTTGCCGGGAATTATTTTCAGATGCAGGAAGCAACGATCACTCTGGAAAACCAGGTTATCGATTTTGATTTGGATGGATACGGGGGAGATCTTGCTTTTTCTTATGCAAATTGTCCGGTAGATATTCTTCATCTAATTCCGAATTATACGATGACTTGTGCTATTAAACTTACTCCTGATGAAGTTTCAGAATTTGAAAACGATGTTCTGGCGAAAGTCAGGTTTAAGGTTCCGATCGAGATGACCGAAGGAGAACTTTATGCTCAAATCTGGGAAGGTGATGATCTTCTTTCGGAAAAGGAAATGACAGAATTTTATGAAGGTGAATGGTTGGAAACTGCTTTTGATTTTTTTGAGCCGATCGATATAAATACTGAATATTATATCGGTTATAAAATTCACACCTTGAATGGAGACCTTGTTTATCATGATAACGGACCAAGAATCGAGGGAAAAGGAGCATTCATCAGAACCGGTGGCTGGACGGAACTTTCATCCAACCTGGATTATAACTTCTGCATTGAACCTGTAATTATTTCGCAAAATTTCGGGACAATTACTGGAAATGTTCAACTTGATGGCGGTGATGGGAATATTCTTGATGTAACAATTAAATCCGAAAACTATATTGAACATCCAAACGAGAACGGAGATTATTTCTCATATCTAAAACCAGGTATTTATGATGTATCTCTATCACTGAAAAATTATTCTACATTGCATCATTCAAATACAATTGTTATTCCAAATGAAAATATAGAACTTCCTGATGCAGTCTTAACATATTTATTAGGTTTGGAGGATGCTGAAATGGAAATACTTGATTCTAATCTGATAAACAATTTTCCTAACCCATTCCATTCAACCACTACAATTTCTTTTTCTGTAACACAAACATCCCTGTTTGTGACTCTTGAGATCTTTAATATCAAAGGACAGAAAGTAAGAACTTTGGAGTGCAGCAATTGTTTTGCTGCTGCTTCAAAGGAATTGAAGCACTCCAAAATCTGGGATGGAAAAGATAATGAAGGAAATCCGGTTACCAGCGGTTTATATTTTTATCAGATGAATATTGATGGAAAACCTGTTGCAATGAAGAAAATGCTTTTAGTGAGATAGTAATGCACAGCTCCTGCTTTGCGGCCATTGCTTGAAACTTTTAATCCGACTTTCGACGGATTGTTTCGAGAAAGAAATAAGGTTTTACCAAGCTTTCCGCTATGCGTAAGCGGATAGTTTTATTTAGATGACCCCTGATCCATAAAACAAGATGCCGATCTTGTCCATTTTAATCAAAATCCTATCTCCTTATTTTGTAGGAAATTAAAATGGAATTTAATAGGAAAACCGGAAATAACAAATATAAGAACAAGGAAAAGATCAAGAGATCACAAAGCAGGAGCTTTGTGTTACAATTGGAACAGAACAATCCGTCAAAAGCCGGACTAAATGTTCTGTTCTACTTCGAACGAACGAATTTTTTCCTTAAATTATTCCTGTTTTCATTCACAGCAGTTACAAAATAAAAGCGTTTCCCTTCCAAAATAGGAGCATACCAGTTCGTGTCAAAAAATGTTCCGCTTAAATCAATTTCAAAATGCTCAGACGGATTGTCAGAGGAATAGACACGATAAAATGCTGCATCAGGAACGCTGTTCCAACTGATATGAATATCATTCTCAATTGATATTACGATATTTTGCGGAATATCCAGAGCAGGCTGCCAGTCTCCCCAGTAAAGGACAAAATCAACATAATCTTCTGTTGATGTAGAAAACAAGTGAGTGGAAGTGATCAGGTTTGTATATTCCTCAGTTTGCAGGTCTTCCAGGTAAAGATATTCATTTCGATCAAGGAAATTATCCGACACATAGATCTGAATAGAATCATTAAGCTGGTCTGTTCTTACGCGATATTGCCAGGTTTTATAGTAATATTCCGGATTAAAAAACCGGTGTGTTTCCTGATAAAGATAGCAATCTCTGAATTCCCAATCCTCTTCATAAAAAGCGGAAAAAATATAATCGCTCGAAGTTGAATCGATTTTTATCAGGTCATAATAAGGATCGTAATTATCAGATGCGAAAAAATTAGCTGAAAATCCGGCAGAATCTTTAATGGCCGCATTCAGATTGGAAGTGATCAGCCAGAAAACCGCATGAGGAGAACAGGATGTCTGCTCGGGAAAAATGAATTCATCATCCTGAATATTGACAGCAGATATCTTATAATAATAATAAGTTCCGTTTTCCAGATCTTCATCAATAAACTCATAATCAACATCAGGTAAGGTGGATCCGGTCAAATCCGGATTTGTTTCCCAGCCGTCGATTTGAACATAAGGTTCCGGTCCGGTTTTCCGATAAACATTAAATCCCTGATTATCGACCTGGATGTCTGCTGTCCACATCAGGATCGAGCTTGCATCTTCACCGATTGCCAGCAGGTTGGAAATGATCGCAGGTCCGGTAATGCCGCTGATTTCTTCAGAAAGATCAGAATAATTATCATTATAATCTTTAGCCCGGATCTTAAAATAATAGACCTGATTCAGTTCCAGGTCAGCGATTGAGATCCCTTCTTCCCTCTGGCTTGCCAGAAGTTCATCATCTGCACGAGAAAATATCTCGTAATTTCCTCCTCCGATCGGTTCGGTTCCATAGAGAACTTCATAAGTTTCAAAATCAAAAGAAGAAATGTGTTCCCAGGAAAGCTCGATAGCATCAAAAAATTGTTCTTCGATAGCAAAATTGGTCGGAGTAGCCGGGATCAGTTCATCATCGAGTTCGAATACTTCCGGTAAAACAAGTGTCATCACATCTATCCAATAAGAATAATATTGTTGAGCCTTATCAAACAGGTGTTCCATATCATAAGTCGCAGACAGAGAATCATAAGCATAGAACCACTTATATTTTTCCTCTGTGATCTCATAACTATTAGGAAGTTCATCCATCTCCAGATGGAAAAAAGGCTCAAAAACATCATAGGAATTCCAGCCGGAAAGAGTGTACTCCATCTGATTGTTCGAGCCGTATCCGGGAAGATCAACATCATTATTAACTTCATAAGAATTCATCCAATCCGAAAAAATGAAATCATAAATCGAATAATAGACAGCATAATAATCATTCAGAAATACTGTTTCATTATCTCCGATCGTATTTGCCGGGATCATCAGATGCTGGCTGTAATTGATCAGGTCTATCTTCAGATCGGAAAGATCGCGGATAGGAAGATTCGGGCATCTCTGACCGGAACCGGCTGAAACCTGGCAATTGGCATGTCCTTCATGCCGATCCCAGTCATAACTGTGAATTTGAGCGGAAAATTCCCGCCTGCCAAAATCTTCCCTGATCTGATCACAGAACATCTTATAAGCCACCTGGAAAGGATGATCTTCATTGCGGGAGGGATCGCTCAAGGATTTGCTGTTAGTATAATCCCCCTGTTCCGTCCATTTGACTTCCCGACCTGCTCCATTGACCAAAAAAAACATGGCATCCCAATCCCGAAAACACTTGTATGCTATGACCGGAGTGATAAAATCATCATTCGGATGAGGAGCAGAAATGATCACCGGCTGGGTGGCAGCGGGATTATAAACATAAAGTCCCCAGCCATAATCAAAGGAACCAAGTTCGTCGTCGTCATGTTCGGGAGTTTCATTATCATCATAATAGGTCAGGTTAAGATCTTCCCGCAATAAATAATAGATTTGACCGGTATCGAGATCGGAGAACTGAACAACCTGGTACGGAATTCCAAAAGTATCGAGCAAGGTTTGAGCATTCTCATAATTTCCTTCCAGAAATGATTCGATCACGATTTCCCAGTTGGAAAGGTCTTCGTTTTCCGGAAGCAGAAAATCACCAAAACCGCTTGTCTGCACATCATAAGGAGCATAAGTATTCCAATCTTCCCGGGCAATTCCTTCGGAGACATGAGAGATCCAGTTGTCATACTCGCAGGATCCGGTCTGGTGAAAAAGGAAATCAGAGAAGGATGCTGTTTCTTCGACAATTGAGAATATATAAAAAGGCAGCATTAAGAGAAAGCACAGAACAATTATTATTTTTTTCATGGGAGCAATTTATTTAATAAACATCTTTTAATCAATAAAAAAATCGAAAAATATTAAGAATTAAAAATAAGAATTAAAAAATATTTGACTAAAATTTAATCAAAAATATTCTTGACTCAGGAATTGATATTCTATTTTGGAGATTAAATGGGACCTTTATGTATTCATATTTTTTTG
>DRTC01000583.1 GCA_011372345.1 Candidatus Cloacimonadota bacterium | reverse complement strand
GATAATATGTATCCTGATTTTATGCCGGATGAAGAAACAACATTTCCTGTTTCTTATGTTATGCCTGCTTTTGCCAATGCTGCCGGCAAACACTTTTTATATCAATCAAGCTGGCCCTATAATTCCGGAGATAAACAAGTAACTTACAGGCTTTTTCATCATCATGGAGATGCTTTCCTGACTCTTTATTCGGAAGTTCCGCAAAATCTGACAGTTGCTCATAACGATGTTTTATTAAGCGGAGTTGATTTCTTTGAAGTGAATGCAGACGATGGTGCTTTGATCGGATTGACCGTGAACGGTGAGATCATCGGTGTTGGTGAAGGAACAGGTTATCCTGTATCGATCACAATACCTCCGCAAGTTCCAGGTGATGAAATGATCGTGACCATCACCAAACAGAATTTTTATCGCTATTCACAAACTGTCGAGATCATTCCTCCGGAAGGCGGTTATGTAATTTTCGATGCTTACACGATCAATGATCCAACCGGAAACAATAACGGATTGGCAGATTATAATGAAACCATCTCTCTCGATATGACTCTTGAAAATGTCGGTCTGAACGATGCTACCGGAGTTGTTGCTAATATTTCAGAAACCGATTCTTATGTCACGATCACTGATAATACACAAAGTTACGGCACGATCCTCAGCGAAAGCACCTCTACCCAAAATAATGCATTTTCCATGAATATTACTGATGATGTTCCGGATCAGCATATTGTGAATTTTGATTTGGAAGTTACAGGAACCAGTAGTCGCGAAACCTGGAATTCATCCTTCCAGATCACGATCAATGCTCCAGACATTTCAATCGATAATATGACTATTGATGATTCGGGGGAAAACAACAATGGCAGACTCGATCCAGGAGAAACTGTTGATCTGATCATTCCAACCAATAATGACGGACATTCAGATTCTCCGACCGCAGTTGGAGTTTTAAATTGTTCGGATGCTGAAATAACAATAAATGGTTCTAATACACATAATTTTGGAACAATTAATTCCAACTCCTCAGAAAATGCTGTCTTCAATATTACAGTATCAGCAGAAGCAGAAATCGGAACAAATGTCTCTTTTGATTTTAATGTTACAGCTGGAAATTACGGAGCAAATGAAACCTTCAACAGAAGTATCGGTCTGATTTTGGAAGATTTTGAAACCGGAAATTTTTCATCATTCCCCTGGGAATTCGGAGGAAATGCAAACTGGTCGATCGTGACTGAAAGCCCTTATGAAGGAATATATTGTGCTAAATCGGGAACTATTTCTCATAGTCAAACATCCGAGATTATCCTTACTTCTGAAATAAATGCTGTCGGCAATATTTCCTTTTATCGCAAGGTTTCATCCGAATCCGGTTGGGATTATCTCAAGTTCTACATTGATGGAGTTTTGCAGGAACAATGGTCGGGAACTGTTGCCTGGAGTGAAGTGAGTTATCCGGTAAGTGTTGGTGAACGCATTTTCAAATGGCAATATTACAAGGATGGTTCTGTCAGCACAGGTTCTGATTGTGCCTGGATCGATTACATTATTTTCCCGTCTATGGGAACTGTCGAACCGGCTGATATTGCAGTTAATCCTTTGTCATTTACTGTAAATTTGCAATCAGGAGAAACAACAGATGAAAATTTAAGGATTTCCAATAATGGTGATTCAAACCTGAATTATAATGTCTCGCAAGAAGATAGAAGTTACGGAGGTCCGGATTCATTCGGTTATAGTTGGAAAGACAGCGATGAACCGGATGGACCTGAATATTCCTGGCGAGATATTTCAGGTATGGGAACGCTCGTAAGTTTTACTCACAATGATTATGCAACTGCTCTGATACCGATCGGTTTCACCTTTAATTATTATGGTACAGACTACACTCAATTCAGGATCAGTCCGAATGGCTGGCTCGGTTTTGGCGATGATTGGACAGATTATCATAATTATGAACTTCCGAGAACAGATGCTCCCAAACCTGCTTTATTCGGTTTCTGGGATGATCT
>DRTC01000582.1 GCA_011372345.1 Candidatus Cloacimonadota bacterium | reverse complement strand
TTTTCCTTATCCCTTTGATCTTGATCCTTCCCGGATTTTTTCATCTCGATGGTATCTGGTTTGCTTTTCCGGTTTCTGATGTTTTAGCTACAATTGTTACTCTGATGATGCTTTATAGAGAGAGAAAGAGATTTAAATAATATTTTGTTTCCAGAATTCTAACAAATCTTTGACATTTTTAAATTTTTTTGTTGACACTTCACAATAGCAAAATATAAAAGAAAATCAGAAGTGTGTTGGAAAATTTCTGAACACGTTCTTACATAAAAACCATCGCAGAAATTTTGTTAATTATACACTTTAAAAATATTCGAGGAGGTATGTTATGAAGATTTGTAAGTTATCGTTCATTATGCTAATTATTATTGTTAGCATAACATTCTGGTCTTGTTGTAAAAAAACACCACTTGATCTCACTCATCATGAACTATCGGAACCGAATTCTTATCCCACTATCGATACTTCCGTTCTAACCGACGGGGTCGATTTTTCGGTTGGCTATTACAATGGCAACATCAGGACAGACAGGGTAAGTCTTGATTGGGCAGCAAGTACAGATGCAGATTTTTTGTGTTATAATATCTTCCGGGAGGAAGGTGAACCTGATTATTCTTTTGAAGGTTTTGAAGGCGGTTCACTACCAGGATCATGGACAACTTACGGAGATTTTGGTGGCTGGTATGTTACCAACCAGAATAGTTATGAAGGTAATTATTGTGCTCGTTCTTACAGTGGAAATTACGGGTATGAATATTTAGAAACCACAATCAATGTTGCTGAAAATTCCTATATTTTTATTTCTTTCTGGGCATACGGTAGTACTGACGGTGAAGGTAGTTTTAGAATCAACGGTTCAACGCAAGATTACTGGTATGACTATGAAAGTTGGGATTATTTTACATTTTACTATTATACAGGTTCATATTCGTCTATTACTTTAGAATGGAGATATTATACCGGTTATTATGGATATGGTTTGATCGATAATGTCGAAGTAGAAGTTTTTGAAGAAGGAAACCGGATTACTCAGTTAGAAACCATCATTGATAAAAACTTAACCACATTCACCGATATGGCTCTTACTCAAAATCAATATTATACTTACAAAATTGCTTCGATAGTTGAACAGGGAACACATAAAATCGACGAAGTTCAGATTAAAACACCAAAATGGTTAGCTCCGGATAGTATCGATGCAACCGGATTAAGTTCGACAATAGTAGAATTATCCTGGTTGGATAATTCGGAATCGGAAACAGCTTTCGTTATTCTTGTCGATACTCTAGATGTCGATTCACAGGTTTATATAAATATGGATTCCTTAGAAGTAGATAAAAATGTAACAAACAAGATTATCTCAAATCTGGATAATGAGCATTTTTATCAATTTAGAGTTCGAGCTACTAATGATTGGGAAGATGATACGCCAGAAATTGAAAGCAATCCTTTTATGATTTTGTTTGAACCGCCTTCCGATCTTTTCGCTTCTCAGATGTTCGATTCAAAATCAGTTTTTCTGGAATGGACAGATCAATCATCTATCGAGAATGGTTTTGATGTCGAGCGCAAAATTAATTCCGAAGATTTTACTAAAATAGCTCAAGTAGAAAAAGATATTACGGAATATACTGATAATGACACCACCGAATTTGAATATGGAGACACGATCACTTATCGAATTCGGGCTTTTAATGATTATGAAGAGATCGAATATACTGAATATTCAAATGAAGAAGTTGTAGTTCTTTCCGAAATGAATGGAATTAACGATGATTTTGAAATGGGTATCGTTCAATCCTACTGGGAAACATACGGAAACTGGTATATAACAGATGAAGACGCTTTTGAAAGTAATTACAGTATAAGGTGCCCGAGTTCATATTATGAAACTTATCATCTTGAAGCTACGTTAGATGTCCCGGAATACACTTATATCACAATTTCTTTTTATACCAGAGAAGGTGATACGAGTGGAGATGGCGATCTGTATATAAACGGATATTATCAACTCGATTGGGATGGTGGTTACAATTGGTTTTATAGATATACTACTTATTATACTGGTGAAAATTCCCAGATAACACTTCAATGGGAATATGATACCGGTTCTTATGGATATGCGTATCTCGATAATATCCAGGTAACCTGGTAAAAGGAGGATTGAAAATGAGAAAACCAATGTTTATAATCATACTTTTTATGTTAGTTTTGTTTTCTTCGTTATCTGCTCAGGAACCTGTTTCGATTCGCAGTCAATCTTGTGCAAATATCATTGAAGATGATTGGGATCTTATCTATGATCCAATAGATTTAAAATTCATCGAGGGAACTTTTTTCTTCTCCAATTTAGCAGATTTTAATAGTTTCTACCGTGAAAATGAAGGAGATTGGACTGAACAAAATGAACCTTTCCTAACTGAACTTCCTCTCGGAATGTCATTTCAAAATCCATTCTCAAAAAAACTTAAACATGCTTTTCTATTCAGGATCAGAGATTCTAAAATATCAGAATTCGCTAATGGTGGTATCGGAGAATTTGAAAGGAAAACCACAAATTACTTCGATTCAAACGGTGATGGACTTTTTGATAATCAAACCCTTTTTTCCGGTAAATATAAAAATTACGATATCAGCAATCGAATCGGATTTGTTTTTAATAATAATTTCATTTTCGGAAAAAACACGATCGGTTTGAAATTTACTTGTGATAAACAGAAAGATGAAGATGATGAAGCAGCAGAGGATATGGGAATCTGGAATTTCGGAGGTTATCTACAGGGAGTAAATTGGAACGATCACGGATTTGATGAATCTACATACAACTATTTAATGGAAGATGAATACTCGGATTTCAACTTTTCCGAAAAAGGTGATTTCACAACGATAAACGAAAATTCTAATTTAAGATTTAACCTGGCTTTTATGAGAGAATTTGCTATTAAAGGAATAAATCCGGAATTCAGATTTGATCTAATCCATCAACAACTGGTTATGGGTAAGGTTCAAATAAATGACAATTATTCTGGAGATTACACTGAATTAGGTGTTCCCGACAGCTTGAATAACCAAGATCTGGAAACCGGGATAATTACCGATTCTTATGAAATGGTCAGAGATGAAAGCGGAAGTTCGAATACTATCGGTTTTTCTGTTAGAAATGTATTCGATAAACAAGATCAAAGAAAAAATGATGGCTTCTGGGAAATCGGTTCGAGTTTTGGATTTGGTTCAGGAGATTATGAATTCTTGGAAGAATGTAAATTGAACACAGAACAAACAGCTACGCTCACCGATACCCTTGTTGTCGATTGGAAACAAATAGATTCCGAATATGATCTGATTGATGATCACGGTGATTATAAAATCTCGACTGCAGACTTTTTCAGCAGGTTTAACATCCCTCTAAATCAATCCATTAATTTTGGATTTGGGGGATTTTATCATCGTCAGGTTCTGGAAAGAGAAACCAATTATATCGAAAAAACAGAAGACTTAACCGAATTCAC
>DRTC01000581.1 GCA_011372345.1 Candidatus Cloacimonadota bacterium | reverse complement strand
TACTTATACAGAACCGATCACCTGGTTCGAGTATATTCTTGATTCGGCAAAAATACTAAAAGAAAACGGAATTAAAACCGTTTTAGTAACTAATGGTTTTATCAATCCGAAACCTTTATACGAGCTTCTCCCCTACATCAAGGCGATGAATATCGATCTTAAATCAATGGAAGATGATTTCTACAGGAAATTCTGCGGCGGCAAATTGCAACCTGTTCTGGATACGATCAAAACTGCTGCAAAAAACTGTCATCTGGAGATCACGAATCTTCTCATAACCGATGAAAATGATTCTAAAGAAAATATCCAAAAAGTAATAGATTTTATCGCTGAAATTAATCCCGATATTCCCTTGCATTTCTCCCGTTATTTTCCGCATTACAAGATGTCCAATCCTCCAACTCCGAAATCTACACTTCATTTAGCCCGGGAACTTGCCCAGGAGAAATTGAATTATGTTTATCTGGGAAATATCTTTTCAGATACTGATACCAAGTGTCCAAAATGTAATTCGCTCCTCATCAAAAGAGGATTTTCTCCGAAAATATTGATCAAAAATAATAAATGCCCATTTTGTGATTTTGAGATTTATGGGGAATTCTAAAACACAAAATTTGCCAATTGTTAAAAATTTGGCAAATTTAAAGAAAATATTCACCAAAGCAGATATTATATTGATAGCCTGCTTACTTGTTTTTTCAGTATTATTCCTGTGGGGATTAAAAAAGAATTTTTCTGAAAAAGAAGTTGAGATCTATCACCATAATATCTTAATATACAAAGAGAGTTTAAATCAAAATAAAATAATTGAAATTGAGAAGGGAATTGTGATAGAGATAAAAAAAGGAAAAGTAAGAATGAAAGAATCCACCTGTAAAAATCAAATTTGCGTTCAACAAGGTTGGAATGATACTTTCCCGATCATTTGCGTACCGAATGAGATTTCGATTGTAATTAAAAGGAATGAAGAGAAGTTGTTGATTACGAAATAAAAACAATTTATTTTTCTAGAATATTTTTTTTATATTAACCGATTTTATCTTAATCAATGGTTAGCAGTTACATAATAGAATTTTTTGTTTTCAGGATTTCGTTCCTCAAATATTGTACCTGTTACATTTGTTGCTTCTAATGAATAAATCCCATCAGGAGTATAAGAGGAATAGACCGAATAGTATTCTGCTCCCGGAACTGCATCCCATTCCAGGAATAAACTTCCATTTTGAAAATAGATAATTAAATTCTGGGGAATATCCAATCCGGTATTGGAAAAAGCAGGAGTTGGTTCCGTGAAAAATTCCCAATTCTCGCTGCCATCCGGATTCCTGCCAAAAGATACATCCATGCTCTGTATTCCAAAACTTAAAGTATCGATCGGAGTTGTGCCATAATATGCAAAAAGTCCGATCTGCTCTCCTGAGCCGGTAAGGTTAAATCCTAAATGTAAAATTCCATCTGCTGAATCATTATCAGCCCAGAGTAGTATAAAATCTCCCGGTTGAATGGTCGTTGAATCAGGATTCGTTTCAGGAATTTGATACCAATGAGAGTGATCGGTTAAATCGTCAGTAATGTACATCCCGCTAATATTTATTGCTTCTTCGCTCGCATTATAAATCTCTATCCAATCATCATATTCTCCTTCGGGATCTTGATTAGTAGTTCGATTGAGTGCGAGAAATTCATTGATAAATAAGGAAGGACAGTTATAATCTACTTCATATTCAATTAAATTATTATTTTCAGGAAATCTAGTGATAACTTGCTCATTGTCTTCAGCTTCGATATAATAGGATACTATTGTTCCGGAAATCTGCTGCGTAATATAACAGCCATAAACAGCATCTCCGGCAAATCCATCATTATTCTGACCATTGTCAAACATATAAATCGGATAGAACTCTCTTCCAAAACTATAGTATAAAATAACGGAATTAATGGAATTATCATCAATCGCTTTGATC
>DRTC01000580.1 GCA_011372345.1 Candidatus Cloacimonadota bacterium | reverse complement strand
TGAGTTGAAATCTTTCAGCAGGGATTCTCAAAGAGAAATTCTTGCACAATTGGAAACTTCGGAAAATAAAGGTTTGATCCAAAACCTCAAATCTTTATGGATCACAAATGTGATAAATTGTTACGCCAAACCGGAAGCAATTGAAGGAATTTCCCGAAGAAAAGATATAAAAAGTATCGATTGGGACGAAGAACGAAATTTGCTCCTCGATTATAAAATTAAGGAGCAAAAAAGCATTACAGACAATTCTTCCAGCAGAGAAATAACCTGGAATGTTTCTCATGTGAATGCAGACGATGTCTGGGATCTCGGATTTACAGGTGAAGGTGTTCTGGTTGCAGTAGTCGATACGGGAGTCAGATATACTCATCAGGATTTGCAGGATCATGTTTGGGAAAATGAAGATTATCCATATCATGGTTATGATTTTGCGAATAATGATAATAATCCGATGGATGATCACGGTCATGGAACTCATTGTGCCGGAACTGTTGCCGGAGATGGTTCTGCCGGTTCACAAACAGGAATGGCACCGGATGCGACGATCATGTGTTTGAAAGTCCTGGATAATACAGGAAATGGAAATGAATCCGATGTCTGGTCAGCTATGGAATTTGCTGTTGAACACGAAGCGGATGTTGTCAGTATGTCTCTTGGCTGGCAGCATTCCTGGGGTGTGAACAGACAAGCCTGGCGAGATTGTATGAATAATTCTCTCGCTGCCGGATTGATTTCTTCTATCGCTGCCGGAAATGAAGGAAATCAGCAATGGAGTTATCCGATTCCTGATAATGTTAGAAGTCCCGGAGATGTTCCTCCACCCTGGTTGCATCCTGATCAAACCTTGGAAGGAGGAGTTTCGGGTGTTGTTTGTGTGGGAGCAACAGACAGCAATGATAACATTGCCGGTTTTTCCAGTAGAGGTCCCGTAACCTGGCAGGATGTAACAGGTTATAACGATTATGAATACAATCCGGGAATGGGATTGATCAGACCGGATATTTCTGCTCCGGGAGTGAATATCAAATCGCTCGGATATTCCAGTGATCATTCTTATGAAGATGGCTGGGACGGAACTTCCATGGCAACTCCCTGTGTAGCCGGAGTTATGGCTTTGATGCTTTCCAAGAATTATTTATTATCACCTGCTCAGATCGATCAGATCATCGAGGAAAATGCAGCAGTTCCTCAATCTCCTAAAAACAATACTTTTGGTTCGGGAAGGATAGATGCTCTGGCATCTGTTAATGCTACAACTCCTCCGGAAAGTCCTCCGAATGCGGCTATAAATCCAAATCCTGCCCATGAAGAGATGAATGCTGCACCTTTCACAAATCTCAATTGGCAGGATAGTGACGGCGGACTTGCAACATCATTCCAGGTATTTTTCGGAACTGATGATCCTCCGACTGATATTGTAAATGGTGAAGAAGTCTATGAACCTGTTTATGTTTTCGATTCGGCTCTCGATTTTGAAACTCAATATTTCTGGCGCATAGATTCGTTTAATGAATTTGGTTCAGTAACCGGAGATGTCTGGACCTTCACAACCTCTTCCGCTGCTGACGAAGACTTTGAAACCGGAGATTTTTCTTTATTTGAATGGACCTTTAACGGAGCTGAAAATTGGTTCATTGATGAATCAAATTCCATTAATGGTTCATATTCCGCCAGAACCGGTGAAATCGGGAACAACCAATTCACTTCTTTAATAATTGAATTAGATATTGTAGAAGATAGTGAGATCAGTTTTTGGAAAAAAGTTTCTTCAGAAGAAAATAATGATAAATTAAAATTCATGATCGATTATGCGGTTCAGGAAGAATGGAGCGGTGAAATCGATTGGAGCGAATCCGTGTTTCCGGTGGAATTCGGACATCATATTTTCGAGTGGAAATATGTTAAATACAATGGCGGAGATAGCGGAGAAGATTGCGCCTGGATCGATTATATTTTCTTCCCGCAGATCGGGGAATTGAATCCACCTGTATTGGAAGTTGATCCTGCGGAATTTAACCAGGAAATGATTATTGGAGAGAGTGCTTCCGACTATATGTTTCTATCAAATATCGGTGGTGGAGAGATCAATTATACGATCAGTCTCGATTTCCAATCTCCGGAAACAGGTTGGATGTATTTGAATTCTTCATCCGGAGTACTGACTGAAGGAGAAGCCGACCAGATCAGGGTCAGTTTTTATACCTCGAACTTGGATACTGGAACTTATTTTTGTAATATCGTTATAGACGATGATATCAGGAATGAGACTGTTGTTCCAGTAACACTGATCGTTAGTGAAACCGGGTTGGAAGAAGAATTAGGCATAAATAAAACAAGACTGGTTGGAAATTTTCCCAATCCCTTCAATCCGTCAGGAGCCGGACGCAGTCCAACAACGACTATCAGTTTCGTTCTAAAAGAAAAATCAAATGTGAAAATAGAAATTTACGATATTAAAGGACAGAAAGTCAGAAGTCTTGTAAATGATGAATTACCTGCCGGAGAACATTCCCTTGTCTGGAATGGATTAAATGAGCAAATGGAAGATGTCGGTTCAGGAACTTATCTCATAAAAATGAAAACTGAAATGACTTCCTTTGTTAAGAAAATGATCTTGATGAAATAGGCTTCGACATTTCACAGAACAAGTCTTGATGAAATAGTAAGGTTCAGGATTCAATGTTCAGGATTCTCTCGTTCCCACGCTCCTGCGTGGGAACTAGTAAAATTTGGCAAGTTTTTTTAAAATAAAAAGGAGATTACATGAAAAAATCAAAAAAAGGAGTTATTCTAATTCTGTTAACTTGTTTATTCATTACTTTCAATTTGAATTCGCAAGAGATTACTTATTTAGATAACTGGGGAGAAAACGGTTTTAATCTTACAAATGAAAATTCTTCAAGTGTAGAGATTATTTTCTCGGTTAAAAATTTCAATTTCGAAGAAAAATTCATCGATGGAATTACAGCAAAAACAATTCAACTTCCCGGAACCATCTTACCAAACGACGAAGGTGCTCCGGATCTACCCGGTTTAAGTCGTTTCATCGCTATCCCGAACGGAGCAGATGCTTCCTTTAAAATCATCTCATCTCGTACCGAAATTTTCTCTAACATAGAAATTGCTCCTGCTCCGAAAATTCCATTGGATACAGATAAAGGTCCACTCGTTTATCAGAAAAATGAAGCAATTTATTCTTTGAATGCCAATTATCCAGAAAATCCGGTGCTTCTATCTTCTACGCAGAAAATTAGAGGATTCGATGTGGTGATGCTCGGAATAACTCCTTTCCAATATAATCCCGTTACTAAAGAATTAATAGTTTACAAAGATTTGAAGATAGAGGTAACATTTAACGGCGGAACAGGCTATTTTGGAGAAGACAGGTTAAGAAGCAGATGGTGGGATGCGAGCATAAAAAACCTGTTGCTAAATAATAGCTCTTTACCGGAAATCAATTATAATGTTTTTTCCAATTCCAGAACAGAGGATTATGAATACATCATTATTACTCCCGATGATCCGACTTTTATTGCCTGGGCTGATTCCATCAGAAATTTCAGAACTTTGCAGGGAATCAGAACCGGAGTAGTAACAACAACCGAAATCGGTGGAAATACAGTTTCCGCAATTGAGAATTATGTTGATAATGCTTACAATAACTGGGATATACCTCCTTCAGCCGTACTTCTGCTTGCTGATTACGGAACTGGAACAAGTGGGATAACATCTCATTTTTATACTCATCCTGCTGGTTATCCGGATTATGCTTCTGATAATCGATTTGCTGATGTAACAGGCAATGATCTTCCGGATATTGCCTTTGCTCGGATAACAGCGAATGATGCTTCTCAATTAGAAGTAATGATCACCAAATTTCTTGATTATGAACGCAATCCGCCCACTAATCCTGATTTTTATGATCATCCCATCACTGCACTTGGTTGGCAGACAGAAAGATGGTTCCAGATCTGTTCGGAAGTTGTAGGAGGATATTTCAGGAATGTGCATTCTAAAAATCCGATCAGAATAAATGCAGTTTATGATGGAAGTCCCACTTCCGATCCCTGGTCAACAGCAACCAACACATCCACTGTTTTGAATTATTTCGGACCCTCCGGGCTTGGTTACATTCCTGCTACTCCGCAGGAACTTGGTGGATTTTCCGGGGGAACAGCATCGGATGTGGTGAATGCTATCAATGATGGTTCTTTCTTACTTCAGCATCGCGATCACGGTTCTTACAGCGGTTGGGGAGAACCGGATTTCACCTCTTCTAATATCAATTCTCTGACCAACATAAACAACGAACTTCCTTTTATTTTTTCCGTAAATTGCCAGACTGGAGCTTTTCACAATGCTTCCGAATGTTTTGCAGAGAAATTCCACCGTCATACTTATAGTGGTCAAAACAGTGGTGCTCTCGGTATAGTCGCAGCAACCGAAGTTTCTTATTCATTTGTGAATGACACTTATGTCTGGGGAGTTTACGATAATATGTATCCTGATTTTATGCCGGATGAAGAAACAACATTTCCTGTTTCTTATGTTATGCCTGCTTTTGCCAATGCTGCCGGCAAACACTTTTTATATCAATCAAGCTGGCCCTATAAT
>DRTC01000579.1 GCA_011372345.1 Candidatus Cloacimonadota bacterium | reverse complement strand
GCTCCACAGCCTTCGGCGTGTCGCATTCCAACCATTAGCAACAATTAGTCCTTTAAAAAAATAAAGAATGAAAAAGTATATCAAATTTTTGTAAGCTGTTAATTTATATTTCAGTTATTATTTCAAGGCATTCGTTCTTATATCCATTTTATCCTTTTTCTTTTGCTATTTTCCTTTTTTATTGACACTAACAAACCAAAAAAAAAATTCAAAGAAAGAGGAAAAAAGATGAATATGAAAGCAGATTTTCAGAAAAAATTAACCGATTTAATTACTCAATGCAAAAATCCCAAACTTTCTGAAAGAGAAAGAACAGAATATGCCGAAAAAGCGATGAAAATCGCAATAAAAAATAATAACAAAAAAGCAGAAGTTGAAATTAATAAGATTATCGGCATAATGTATTTCAACAACGGAAATCTTAAAAAATCAAGAATCTATCTGAACAGAGTTCTGGATATTGCCATTGCTTCGGAAGATCAAATCGAAATCGCAAAAGCGAAAAGGAATCTCGGTTCATTGCTGATGGAACAACATCATTTTGACGATTCACTGCAATACTATTTTTCCGCAAAGGAAATTTATAAATCTGTAAATCTAACAGAAGATATAGTTGATATCAACAGACTTATCGGAATGATCTACTACTGGAAAAGTGAGTATCAAAAAGCCCTGAAAATATATAAAGATTGTCTGGAAAATCTGGATAAAAGAAATTTACTTTATGCAAATATTCTGGTTCAAATGGGAAGTATTTTCACAAAAACTGGTGATTTCCCAAAAGCATTAAAATATATGTTGGAATCAGTTGCATTAAGGGAAAAATATCATCAGGGAATCGGTCTGGAAAATGTTTTTATCAATATCGGAGAAACTTATAAAAGTATGAACAAAATCGCGGATGCACACGGATTTTTCCTCAAAGCACTGGAACTTTACAAAAAAGGTGAAAATAAAACAGGAATTTCCAAATCTTTGAATAATCTCGGAACAACTTCCTATAGAATGAATAATAAAGAACAGGCTCTGAAGTATTATCATTCTTCTTTGAAATTGTCGGAAGAATTGAAGGATAATTTCACCTCCGCGGCAATTTTAAATAATCTGGCAATTGTTTATTCCGATGCAAACGAGCATTCAAAGGCAATTTCAAATTATGAGAATGCTCTCAAAATAAAGAGAAATTACGGTCATAAAAGTGATGTGGTTACAATTCTGATGAATATTGCTCAGGAATATAAGATTCTTGAAGATTACGAAAAATCGCAAGCTCTGCTGACAGAAGCTCTGAAATTGGCGGAAGAATCGCAAATGAAAACAAAAATCTTTATGATTCAAAAGATTATCTCTGAAATTTATGAAAAACAAAAAAATTATAAAAATGCTCTGATAAAATTTAAAAAATATGCTGAGATAAAAGAAGAAACTTATAATGAAGAAAATATGAGAAAAATAGCGGAAATGCAGACAAAATATGAAACTGAGCAGAAAGAGAAAGAGGCGGAGATTTTAAGAAAAAAAAATAAGGAATTGGAAACAAAAAATAAATTAATCGAAAAACAAAAAGAAGAATTGCAGGATGCTTTGGATAAACTTCACCATAGCGAAATAAAATATAAATTTGTCTCAAGCGAACTTAATAAACAAATAGGATCAACATTAATCGGAGAAAGTGAAATCATAAAGAAAATTATTAATTTGATTTCAATCGTTGCCAAATCGGATACTACGAATGTGTTAATTTCGGGTGAAAGTGGCACAGGTAAGGAAATAGTTGCTCATAATATTCACAAATTCAGCAAAAGAAGTAAAAAAAATTTCTATTCCGTCAATTCCGCCGCAATTCCCGATGCATTATTTGAAAGTCAATTTTTCGGTTATGAAAAAAATTCCTTTACCGGAGCCGCTTCCACCAGAATCGGCTGGTTTGAGATTGCCGATAAAAGCACGCTGTTTCTTGATGAGATCGGCACAATGTCCATTCGGCAGCAGGCAAAACTTCTGCGTGTTCTGGAAGAACACAAAATCCTGCGCATTGGTTCTTTAAAGGAAATTCCGGTCGATGTTCGCATCATCTGTGCAACCAATATCAATCTGCTGCAAAAGGTAAACGAACATTCTTTCAGAGATGACCTTTATCATCGTCTGTCTTCATTCGTGATCCACATTCCGCCGCTTCGGGAAAGGAAGGAAGATATTCCGCTGTTGGTCAGACATTTCGTTAAAATGTTCACAAAAACCCTGAATAAGAAAATTTCCAGAATCGATGATAAAGTGCATCTTGAATTAATGAATTATGATTTCCCAGGAAATGTGAGAGAACTGCGAAATTTGGTCGAACGAGCGGTTTTAATTTCAGATTCATCTACTCTGAAACCGGAACATTTCGTCATACCGAAAGCAAATGCGGATTGTGAAAAATTCGATGATATTATTCCGCTGGAAGAAATGGAAAAAAAACTGGTTCTAAAAGCATTGAAAGCAAGCGGATTCAACCAACGAAAAGCAGCCGAACTGCTGAATGTTAATCGCAAGGTTATCGAAAGAAGAATCAAAAAATACGGATTAAAGCCGAACTCGAATTGAAACCGGTTTATAGTTGAGAACAATCGAAGAAAGAGAAAGATTCTCGCTTCATAAAACTGGACGAAATCGTCCCAAAATTTCAGAATAAAAATGCCATTTAATTTAATGAGAAATACCTTCTAATCACTCATTATAAGACACTTTAAATCAATTTTCTAATTTTACGCATTTCAAAAAAAGTAACAAAATGAGATAATTTCAGGTCAATTTCGTCCTGAATATAAAAAACCCACAACTTTTATAAATAAAAGGAAATACGGAAGTATTCAACAGATTTTAGAATTTTTGCGGGACGATTTCGACCCATTTTACATCATTTTCCCAGATAAATTTTCATTAACATCACAAAGCACTCTGTAACTTATTGTAAACAAAAGAGTTGAAGCCTCTGGCACTGATTATGCTATAATTATAGTGAATTACGAGAACTATTCGTTCATTCATTCCGGATTTACGAATATTTCAAAAAGAGGATTAATGAAAGTTCTGCTCTATAATTTGAAAAATGCAATTATCGGTATTATAGATTCTCTCAATAAACTTGATGATATCAGTATCCATTTTGCTGTTTCCGAAAATGATGTATTCAGCATCAGTAAGAAGATCAAACCGGACATTATTCTGATTGGGAACAATAAAAAAATTATTCCGAAATTGCTTGCTCACAATCCGGACATACAATTATTTCAGGTCGGAGATGAATCCGGTAAATATAACAACGATATTGAATTAATGCATCCTGTATCAGGAAAACACATTTCATTAAATAAATTAATTGGTGTAAAACGATGAAAAACATAAGAGAAATCAATTTATCAAAATAAGAAAAAAATCGGAGGAAATTATGAAAAAAGTATTCTGTTTTTTTATGTTGGTTGTTTCCGCTGTATTATTGAATGCAGAAAAACCGCAATATCTAACGACTCCTGAAACGGATTTAACAACTGAAACCAGACATTTAACAGCATCCGAACTTGCAGCTTTAAGCAGTAGAGACGATTTGAGACATCCGGGAATAATCGAGTGGAATGATGATTATGAATTTTATCAAAATGGTATGATGCAAAAAACAATTGCGCTGGATGAAACAACCTTAATTAGCATTTTCATTGATGAAGATACTAACTATACAATGCTGAGAGGTGCTACAATCGATGGTTCTGAGATT
>DRTC01000578.1 GCA_011372345.1 Candidatus Cloacimonadota bacterium | reverse complement strand
ACCTGGGATGAAGATTATTTATACATTGGTTTTGAGAGTTTGGCATTGGATATTCTTGGAGATTTCTTTGTCAATCTCGATGTTAATCAAAACGATACTCTCGGAGCTTCAACAGGTTCCTGGTCAAGAGTTGATTTTTCCGGGAATTACCTTCCTGAATACCAGATAGCAGTCGAAGGCGGTGGAAGTTCTATCCAGTTAAATAGCTGGACAGAAACTCGAGGTTGGACATATTCTCATTATCCTGGTAACGGCTGCGGAAGTTATGAAGGCTGGACGGAAAATCCATTCACGGAAATCAGCATTCCCTGGTCTGGATTAGGAAATCCGACGGGACTCGCTTTGAGTGTTCATACAACACAGGAAGACACGGAAATAGTAACAAATATTTTCCCTGATAATAATCCAACCGGAGATCATCCGACAGTTGTGCAGGCTTTTATGTTCTTTCTGCCGGAGATCAGCGGAGAAATGCCTTTAATGGGATTTGAACCTTATAATGTGAATTACTCAACTTCCACAGAACCAGATTCTCCTGAAAATGTGACGATCTATATCGAATCAGATTCTGTTCATATCAGTTGGAATTCTGTTCCCGGAGCAACTTCCTACAAAATTTATTCCGATACGGATCCTTACGGAACATTCTCAACTGACGAATGGACAGGTTCCGATATGAGTTGGAGCGAAGCGATTCCTATAGAAACAAAGAAATTCTATCGGGTTACGGCTGTGAATTAAAAGACTCGAGTTCAGCGGAGCGGAGCGAGACTGGACTTGAGACAGAAATGGGTGAGTATCTCCTCGTTCCTAAATTCCATTTGGGAATGTAATTGCAGTAAAAGTTTCGCTTTGATGTTTAAAAGAATGAGGAATAATTGTTCGAAATACAATTTCTTGTTCAATTGTGTTCCCAAATAAAATTTGGGAACAAGAAAAAAGGATGTAACTCAAACATCCATGTTTGAGAAAGTAATTCAATTTGCCAAATTGTTTTACATCGTCCTACTCGGGTGAGTATCTCCTCGTTCCCAAATTCCATTTGGGAATGTAATTGCAGTAACAGTTTCACTTTGATGTTTAAAAGAATGAGGAAAATTGTTCGAAATACAATTTCTTGTTCAATTGTGTTCCCAAATAAAATTTGGGAACAAGAAAAAAGGATGTAACTCAAACATCTTGATTGAGAAAGAAAAATTAGCACAATTATGAATGATTGTGTTACAGGAGGAAAAAAATGCGAAAAGAAAAAAAAAGTTTATTAATTGTGTTATTCTTATTATCGTTTTCATCTCTTTTACAGGCAGTCACTCACGAGAATGTATCTTATTCTGATGAAAGTGTTACCTGGTATGCCTCTGATAATCCTCACATCGTCATTGGATATGCTCAAATAAATGATAATGCGGGACTTACTATCGAAGATGGATGTCTTGTCCAATTTGAAAATGGAGCTTATATTCAGGCTTATGGAAGATTAACTGCAAACGGAACGGCAGGAAACGGAATAACATTTACCAGACGAGATGCCGACGATGAATGGTATGGCATTTTGTACCAAAATGAAGCGACCGGTTCACTTAATTATTGCACGATTGAATATGCTACTTATTATACTGCTTATGGTGTTTATTGCAACAATTCTAATCCATCCATCCAGAATTGCACCATTCAAAATAATGATTACGGAATTTATTATACCGGAGTAACATCTCCAACGCTTTCCGTTGTTAATACGATTCAGAACAACGATAAGGAAGGATTGTATTTCACAAACTGCACAAATCCGAGTATTTCCAACCAGACGATTTGCGGACATTCCGATCCGCAAGGTGCAATTTATATGTATAATACCGGAGAATTTCAGATCGGATCAGGAAACACGATTACCGGCAATAACTGGGGTTTATCGATGAATATCGGTTCTTATCCGAGTTCTTCATCACATGGAAATATCCCGATGACAGGCAATACAAATGATGACGGAATTCAGGTTTACGGATGTTCGACAGCGGACAGTGT
>DRTC01000577.1 GCA_011372345.1 Candidatus Cloacimonadota bacterium | reverse complement strand
GATGAAATGGCGATGAGAGCGAGCCGAGAAAATTCACTTGCTTATGGAAAATGCGTTTTAGCAAACTTGGAAAATTGTTTAGTTCTTAAAACGAGATTTGCTTTTATGAACGGTTTCGTTTTTTCAAAAAAGACGATTTTACAAAGGTTTGATTATATTTTAAATCGAAAGGAGGAGAAGATGTTGAAGTTAAAAGTTGCTCAAAAATTGATGCTGGTCTTTTTAGTTATCGCTGGATTACTGTATGCTGTGGATGATTCGCTGCTGGTTAAATCGAAAGTAGATTCTACTAAATTCGTTGTTTATGATATTGCCCCCAAACCATTGAAAATTGTAAATCCTGAATTTCCAAAAACCGAAAAAGACAAAGGTTCGGAAGGACAAATCTGGCTGGAAGTAGAAGTTCAAATCGATGGAGAAGTCGGTGAAGTTTTGATTGTAGAAAATTCGACTGGAAGTGAATTATTGGAAAAAAGCAGTATCGCTGCAGTCAAAGAATGGAAGTTCGAGCCGGCTTTGAAAGATGGAGAAGCGGTAAGATGCTGGATTAAATTTCCTGTTAAATTTGCGTTGGAGTGATTAGTACTAATAAGGCAATATCCTACTCGACATTGATATGTCTAATAAATCATTCAAATTAAGCATTTGCTTTAAATGAATGTCGAATATCTAATGTCCTCATTAGTAAATCTTAAACTTTCAAAATATTAACGAAACAATATGATCGTCTTTTATCTATTAAATTGAAAAATATCTTGCCGGATTTTTTCCAAAAATTATTATACAACCAATGGAAAAAATAACGAGTTTGATTGAGATAAAAGAGCATTCAAAAAAGAAAATCACTCTGATTCTTACACTTTTTGTATTGTATTTCAATCCAGTAAATTCTCTTACTCTCAAAAATGATATCAAAACCTGGCTCAATCTTTTCGAAAAAAAAAGTTCTCAACAATATCATCTCGGAATTTCTTATAAACCGGAAATCTATCTTGAGATTTTCCAAAATAAATCTTTCTCAATTGATTTGGAAACTACCGCTGATTTAAGTTTTCAAAATATCAAAAACGATGCTAAAACATTTTCCGAAACTGCTGCGGATTTTTATCGAAGTTGGATAAGATTGAATGCGGAAAAATTCGAGATTCGTCTCGGATTGCAGCAGATAAATTACGGACCTGCCTTTTTGCTTCGTTCTCTCAAATGGTTTGACCAGATAGATCCGCAAGATCTTTTAGTAGAAACGGATGGAGTTACATCATTACTTCTTCGTTATTTTTTTCTGAACAATGCAAATTTATGGCTCTGGGGAATCTATGCCAAAGATGAACTTAAAGGTTTGGAATCATTTGCTTCAAAAGAGTACGGTTACGAATTTGGTGGCAGAATTCAATATCCTTTTGAATTTTGTGAAACTGCGTTTTCCTTTCATCACAGAGAACTTGAATTTGGTAATACTCTTGAAAACAGATTTGGCATCGATGCTCGCTGGGATTTTCAAATCGGTTTATGGCTTGAAGTTGTAGCATCTAAATTCAGCAAAGATAATTTTACTCCGAACTGGGAAAAATTTCTTACATTTGGAGCAGATTATACTATTAATCTCGGAAATGGAATTCATGTTCTGGGAGAACATTTTGTTTATTCAAATTCAGAAAATGATTTTTATGAAAGTAGCTATAAAACAGAATCATCCGCCATATCGCTGATTATCCTATCGGACTATTTGATAATATCTCAACAATTGTAACATATAATTGGGAAAATGAAAATTGGACCAGGTTTCTTTCTTATCAAAGAAATTACGATCATATGAGTATTTACCTGAACTTTTCCTGGAATCCGAAAGTTGATAGCTTTGAGCCTGAACAGATCTCAACAGATGGTAAATCTATTCAATTGATGATTGGATATAGTTTTTAGGAAAAAGTATGAGGATAACAATCATGACAATTTTATTATCAATAATTTCAATTATTGTAATTGCCATATTAACAGGAAAAATAATTCTATCCAACCAACACAACAAAGAGGTGGCTGAACTTTTTTCTCTATCAGGAGATATTTCCAACAGAACATTTAGCTATGAACAGTTAGATGGCTTGCCAGAACCGGTTCAACGATACTTCAAACATGTTTTGAAAGATGGACAACCTTACATCAGTTGTGTTAGATTGATACACAATGGACAATTCAAAACTGATCCTAAAAAAGATTGGATCAATATAAAAGGTGAGCAATACTTCACTACTGAAAAACCCGGTTTTATCTGGGAAGGCAAAACTGCAATGTTCACAGCTCATGATATGTATCTTGCGAATAAAGGTAGGCTTGTTGTTACCCTTTTATCACTATTCAAGATTGTGGATGGACAAGGTGAAAGTTTTAATCAGGGAGAGTTATTAAGATGGCTTGGTGAAAG
>DRTC01000576.1 GCA_011372345.1 Candidatus Cloacimonadota bacterium | reverse complement strand
TTTTTACCTTTTGCCCTTTGATGTTGTATATTATTACCTCTGCGATCTCTCCGTCCTCTGCGGTAAGATTAAATGATATAGTAGTTTCCGCATCGAAAGGATTAGGATAGTTTGACAATCTAACCTTTTCATTATTGATTATTAATTCTTCATTAGCTGAAGTTTCATCCCATTCAAAAGCTCCCATATCAGGTGCCCAACCATAATATTCATCATAACTTAAATCGATCAAGATTTCATCTTCCCACTCAAAATAAGCAGTTCCGGTATCGATACAGGGAGAATCATCAAAAAGATGATAGTTCCCATTTTCTTGATCGGCAAATTGAGGATCTTCATCGATGTTTCCTTCGAGCCAATAAACTGTTCCGTTATCATTGATTTCAATTCCTTCTTCACCAAACTGGATATCGGAATGTGTAATAAGAATATTGTTTTCGCTCATGTGAGAATAAAAATAAACATTTTGAGGTATGTTGTTCCAAAGTATGGAATTAACAACATAAACATTACTACCTCGTTCACAATAGATGGCGCCACCTGATTCTGCAGAATTGTCGGAAATTGTAACATTTATTAAATCAGTACTGGAATTATCCTCGCAATGAATACCTCCACCTGATTCTGCATTGTTGCCGACAATTGTCACATTAACCAAATTAGAACTTGAACTATTGTTGTAACAAATACCGCCACCATCACGATTGGCTGAGTTGTTATTAATAAGAACATTTTCGAGATAAGGATTGGAATTGTAAAAGAAACATCCACCTCCAGCATAACTTGATTCATTATCACAAACCTTTAAATTAATAAAAGCCGGATCAGAGTGATAACATTTAATTCCAGCACCCGTAGAAGCCGATCCGTTTTTTATAGTCATTTCTGCAATCGACACATCTTGAATATTATCAATATAAATGACCTCTGTTTCGATATTTGCGTCTAAAATTGTTTCGTCTATTCCACTTCCATAAAAAGAAACATAGCTTATGCATGATACCGGAAACAGCTCATTGTTTGTGGTTGAACTATAGATTCCGGGTGCCAGGAAAATCGTGTGTGGATTATGACCATTGACCATGATTTTGCTCTTGGCAAAAAAGATCGTTTTTAAGGGTTCATCAAATGACAATCCGCTATTCGTATTATCACCTTCTGGAGATACATATAAATCCGAATCACTTTGCGTTATTACCGAATGAATTATATCAAATGTATAATTATTAATCGGGTAGGCAAAAAAATCAGTTGGAAACATAACTGTAAATGTGTCTACATAAACCTCAATTATCTGATCTGAATAGAGATCGCTTCCATTTGCAGATTGATTCAAATATATATTAGAACGACTTTCACTATTAAAATTTATGGTTGAATTCCATTGGCAATAAATCCCGCCACCGTTATAAGTTGCAGAATTATTACAAATCCTAACATTTGACAATTGCGGATAAGAAGAATTTGTACAATAAATCCCTCCTCCATTTGTACCGGCAACATTATCTCTAATGGTTACATCAATCAAAATCGGATCTGAATTCTCACAGTACATTCCACCACCATGACCACCATCATAACTACCTGAAGAACTATTCCCGGAAATGATTACATTAATTAAAGTAGGATTGGAATGATAAAAATTAATTCCACCACCGTAACCATAACCTGTAATATTATTTTCAGAAATTGTAATATTTTCTAAAGTCGGATCAGAAAAATGGCAATAAACACCACCGCCCCTGGATCGAGCAGAATTATTTGTTATCAACAGATTTTGAAGATAAGGATCAGAATGATTTGTGCAATAGATTCCTCCACCTTCGGCATTAGGTTGATAACCACTTCCGTAACCATTAGCTATGGTAAAGCCCGAGAGCATAGAATTTAATCCTTCCCCATTTTCAAAAGTAACTACTGGATCATGCTGAAAACCATCAATCACACAATTTTCATAACCATTTTTACTTTCAATAATTATCGCTTTCCCTTGAAAGTTAATATTTTCATAATAAATCCCATCTTCAACAAAAATATGACTCCCAAACTCGGCAACATCTATTGCTTCCCGGATAGAATTAAAGGGATATTCTTGTGAAC